>JAEXTU010000357.1 GCA_023453335.1 Pseudomonadota bacterium
GGGTGGGCCATCACGGGGGGGGGGGGGGGTACCCCCCCCCCGCCGCCCAGGCCCCGCGCCTCCTCGATGAACTCCGAGGCGCGGTAGAAATGGCGCAGGGAGAAGTTCTCCTTGACCAGGCGCTTGACCTCCTTGAGAAAGACCTGGGCCTTGTCCACCACCCGGTCCCCGTAGCGGGGGCGCAGGGCGTCGAAGAAATCCCGCACCAGCTTGTTCTTGGCCATGGCCCGGGGGGTGTCGGCCCAGTTCTCCTCCAGAAGGGTGCGCAGCTTGGCCGCGAACACCCGGCAGAAGCCCACCAGGTCCTCGCCGGCCGCGGTGTTGCCCGCGGCCTTGGCCCGGCGCGCGGCCAGGCCGTCCTCCACCAAAGAGTCCAGGAACTCGCTCAGCTGGGAGGAGCGGTAGGTGAAGGTGTGGTCCAGCATGGAGTGCAGCTTGTCCGCGCCCCGGGCCAGCTTGTCCTCCCGGAAGTGTAAAAGCAGCTGCACCTTGCGATTGAAGCCGCGGGAATAGCAGTCCACCTCCACCCCGGCGTAGCCGTTCAGGGTGAGCAGCTCGTTGTGCTGGGTGGGGATGATGAGCTCGGGCCCGCTGTTGGGGTACAGGGCCCGCACCCGCTCCATGATGAGGTCCATGGGCAGGAACTCGGGATGCCAGTGTACCGCCAGGGTGCACTCCTGGCGCAGGTAGGCCTTGCCCGGGTCGGCCACCGCGGCCCGCTGCTGCGGGGTGAGGGAGACATCCACGCAGGCCAGGTAGGCGGCCCGGTCCTCGTCGGTGACCTCCCGCTCCACCCGGGCCAGGTCCACCGGGGCGCAGGCCCCCTCCCGGTCCAGGCGCACCGCGTCCATCTTCGTGCCGGCCTTCATGCGCGGCCGCCTACTTGTACCGGTCGTGGCAGTCGCGCTTGAGGGCTCCCAGCTCGGCCACCGCCACCTTGGCCGCCTCCAGGTCCCCGGCCTGCACCGCCGCGCCGAAGGCCGCGGCGGCCGCGGCGTAGGCCGGGTAGTACTCGTCGCCCTTGCCCGGGTAGGTGACCATGAGCAGGGAATCGGACACGAAGCTCTCGGCCAGGTCGGGGTCGGGCATCTGGCCCAGGCCCAGGGCCTCCTGGATGGCCTTGAACTCCTTCTTCATCCACTTCTTGAGGGTGGAGTACTTGGGCTTGCCGGCGGGGCGGGCCTCGGCCGGGGCCGCGGCCTCGCCGGCCTGCGCCGGGGCCGGCGCGCCGGCCGCGGCATAGGGCAGGGCCGGGGTCTTGACCTTGACCTTGACCTTGAGCCCCTCGCCGGACTTCTTGAGCCCGATCTCGATGCTCTTGAAGCCGTCCAGGCTGATGGTGGCGTCGTCCACGTGCAGGGAGCCGCCCTCCAGGTCCTGGGCCAGGCTCTTGAAGAACTCCGCCACCTCGTCGGGGGCGATGGTCATCTCGATCTTGCGCTTCTCGCTGCTGCCCATGGCAACCTCCTCGAAACATGGCGGTGGGAAAGACCTCCCCACCCTACCACATATTCCTGCTAGTACAACGCGCTGCCCTTCCGGCGCGCCACACACCGCAACCTAGCCCGTGATTGTTACAATCATATTACTTTTCCTCCACCGCCTGGACAGCCCCCGGACCCCCTCATCGAGGGCCTGGAGTCCGGCCGCCTCACCCTGGCCTCGGCCGGCGAGGAGATCGTGCTCGCCCCGGGCCAGGCCCTCAGGGTGGAGGCCAAGGCCAAGCGCAAGCAGGACGGCGGCAAGCTGGGACTGGAGATATCCTGGAAGGACGACGCCTCTCCCGGCCTGGCCGTGGGCTCCTAGCCCGTTTTCCGGGACAGGAGAAAGATGCCGTAGGTGGCCAGGAGGTTGGGCAGCAGCCGAACCTCCCGGCCCTTTTCCTCGTGATGGTGGGTGGAGATGGCCACCTCCCGCTCCACCGTGAACCCCTCCTTGCGGCAGAAGCGGCGGAAGTCCTTGAGGGTGATGACCCGGATGTTGGGGGTGTCGTGCCAGCCGTAGGGCAGCTCCCGGGACACCGGGGCCACCCCGGTGAGGAGCAGTTGCACCCGGATGCCCCAGTGGCTGAAGTTGGGGAAGCTCACGATGCCGCACCCGCCCACCCGCAGCATCTCCCGGATGATGCGGGCCGGGTCGTAGACCTGCTGGAGGGTCTGGGACAGGATCACGTAGTCGAAGGACTGGTCCGGGTAGTCGGCCAACTCCTGGGTGATGTCGCCGTGCAGCACGGACAGGCCGCGGGCGATGGCCTCCTCGGCCTTGTCCTCCTCGATCTCGATGCCCCGGCCGATGACCTGCTTGTGCTCCCGCAGGTGGGCCAGGAGGTCGCCGCGGCCGCAGCCCAGGTCCAGAACCTTGGCGCAGGGCTCCACCCAGGAGGCGATGACCGAGAGGTCGTAGCGCATCAGCCCTCCCCCTCCTTGCCGCAATCAGCCTCGCCCGCGCTTGCGCCCTCCCGGGCCACCTGCTCCAGGAACCCGGCGATGGTGCGGGCCAGGCGCGGGTTGGGCAGCAGGAAGGCGTCATGGCCGCAGTCGGCCGATATCTCCACGAAGGACACGTCCCGGCCGGCCTTCTTCATGGCCTGCACCATGAGCCGGGACTGGGCCGTGGGGTAGAGCCAATCCGAGGTGAAGGACACCACCAGGAAGCGGGCCTGGGCCCGGGAGAAGGCCTTGACCAGCGAGCCCCCGCCCCAGCGCATCTCCAGGTTGAAGTAGTCCGCGGCCCGGGTGATGTAGAGGAAGGAGTTGGCGTCGAAGCGCTCCACGAACTTTTTGCCCTGGTGGCGCAGGTAGCTCTCCACCTGGAACTCGGCCTCGAAGTTGTAGGCCAGGTCGCAGCGGTCCTGCAGCCGACGGTCGAACTTGCGGCGCATGGCCTCGTCCGAGAGGTAGGTGATGTGCCCGATCATGCGGGCCACGGACAGGCCGGTGCGCGGCCCGGGGCCGTCGTAGTAGGCCCCGTCCGCCCACTGCGGGTCGGACATGATGGCCTGGCGGGCCACCTCGTTGAAGGCGATGCACAGGGCCGAGTGCCGGGAGGTGGTGGCCAGGGGGATGGCCGCGCGCACCAACTCGGGAAAGCGCACCGCCCACTCCAGCACCTGCATGCCGCCGATGGAGCCGCCGGCCACCGCCAGCAGCCTGCGGATGCCCAGGCTCTGCACCAACTCCCGCTGCGCCTCCACCCAGTCCCCCACGGTGAGCATGGGGAAGTCCAGGCCGAAGGGCCGGCCGGTGTCCGGGTTCACCGAGCCCGGGCCGGTGGAGCCCATGCACCCGCCGATGACGTTGGAGCAGATCACGAAATAGCGGTCGGTGTCGAAGGCCTTGCCCGGCCCCACGTAGAGGTCCCACCAGCCGGGTTTCTTGTCGCTCACGTCGTAGTAGCCCGCGGCGTGGGAGTCCCCGGACAGGGCGTGGCAGACCAGGATGGCGTTGTCCGCGGCCGGGGCCAGGGTCCCGTAGGTCTCGAAGGCCAGGGTCACCGGACCCAGGGGCCGGCCGCACTCCAGCTCCATCCGGGCCGGGGGCGCGGCAAAGGTGAAGAACCGCTTCTCCACCCGGCCCACGGAGCTGCCGGAGGAGTCCGCCGGCTCATAGTCGCTCACCGGGCCGCCTCCAGCCCGCAGGCCACCACCAGGCGCAGGGCCTCGCCCGGCGCGGCCAGGCGCACCGCCGCAGCCGGCGGGGGCAGCTCCCCAGGATTCTGGGACTCCGGGGCCAGGGCGCAGAAGTTCACCTCCACCCCGCGGTCGGCCAGGCCGTAGAACAGGTAGCGGCCGGCCACCGCGAACACCGCCGGGTCGGGCTGTGGGTCTTCGCCCCCCACCAGGACCGCCGCGAAATAGGTGCAACTCCCGTCCACGCACACCGGATACCGGAAGGCGGACCGGTAGGCCGCCGGGTCCAGGGACACGCCCACCTCCACCACCGCCGTCGCGGCGCCGAGGATGCGCCGGCAGGCGCGCTGCACCGCGCCGGCCAGGCAGGACATGACCGCCCCGGCCACGCTGCCGTCGGTGAAATAGGAAAGGTCCACGGTGTGTCCCTCACGGGCCTGGAAATACCGCTCCAGCAGGGCGGCGTGCCGGTCCTTGTCGATGATCCCCAGCTCCAGCAGGGCCTCGCCCAGGCGCGCGGTATGCACGGTCTGCAGGAAGAGCAGGTTGTCCAGGTCCTCGCGGCTCATGAGCCCCATCTCCACGGCCAGTTCGCCGAAAGGCAGGTCGCGGAAGGACTGCTCCGCATAGACCCGCTCGGCGTCGAGGATCTCGATGAGCCCGCGGTCCACGGCCAATTCGCCCAGGCGGCGGTTGGCCTGGCGCTGGTGCCTGAGGGCCAGGTCCAGCTGCTCCTGGGTGATGACCCCCTCTTGCAAGAGGAACTGCCCGAGAAATACCGATTCCACTCCACACCCCCTAGAGAACGATCTTCTTGTCCTCGGCTGCCTTGTCCACGACGGCGCGCAGTTTGCCCGCCTCCTCCAGGTCCGGATTCAGGGCCAGGGCCTTGTCCACGTGCTCCCGGGCCTCGCGCAACCGGCCGCTCTCGAAGGCCGCCCGGGCGAGGTTGAAGAACAGGTGCTCGTCCTGCCCGGTGAGCTGCACCGCCCGGGCGTAATACTCGATGGCCTGGGCGAACAGGCCGTTCTTGCGCAACTGGATGCCGAAGTCGTTGAACAGGTGCTTGTGCCGCACCTCGAAGGCCGACTCCAGGGCCACGATGCGCTTGAACACCGCCTCGGCGCTCTTGAGCTCGTTGCGTTTCAGATAGGTGAGGCCCAGGCCGAAGGTGGCGCGCACGTGCTCCTCGTCCACCCGCAGCACGCCCTTGTACTCGAACTCGGCGCTGAAGAGCTCCTCCTTGCCGCGGTGTTCGTCCCCCCGGTCCGCCGCGGCCTCCAGGGCGCGCATGGCCGGAGACACGCTGTGCATGTACATGGAGGGCTCGGGCAAATAGTCCTTGAGCAGCTTTTCCCGGGTCAGGATGGTCTTCTTGCCGGTGGGCACGAAATTCTTGTTGACCGGCTGCACCGTGACCCGGCCGTCGCGCAGGTCCTCCACGAACATGTAGATCTTCTGGGACGAGCGGCGCTTGGTGGCGCCTGTGCCCACGGTGGTCATGACCTCGGTGGAGAAGACCCCGGAGATGATCTCGTCCGGGTCCGGGGCGGGGATGGGAAGTTCCGGTTCTTCGCTCATGGGCGTTCCGGCGGCGAGGCCGGCGGGAATACGCATATATCAAGTCCGGCAAGGGCGTCCACCCCGGGCGCGCGTCAGCCGGTGGGCCCGACCTGCACCGAGGCCACGAAATCCGCCAGCCAGCCCCAGCCGGCCACGTCCCCGGAGCGGGGCAGGGACAGGGCGGCCACGGCCAGGCCGCCCCCGGCGCGCCAGGCCGCCACCAACCGCTCCAGGCGGAAGGCGGCAAAGCTGGTGAACTGGGCGCGCACCCCGGGGCCACCGGGCAGGCCGCACTCCTCCAGGAAGCGCACCCGGAACCCGGACAGCCCGGCCAGGCCCGCGGCCTCGGCCCGCACCCAGTCCAGGGGCGAAAGGCTGCCCGCGGGCAGGAGGAGCAGGGTCAGGAGCGGGGCGAATCCCGAAGCGCGCAGGTCGGCCGGCCCCTCGGCGAACAGCGGCCTGGGAGGCCGCTCCGGAACCGGCCGGCGGAACACCAGGCAGCTCCCGTCCGGCAGCATGGCCCCCTCCACCGCCGCGAACTCCGGCGGCGGCGTGCAGCGGACCCGGCCGCGGACGAATAGGGCCGCCCCGCACTCGCGGTCAGACAATTCCAAGAATCCACCCTTCCCGCTGTGCGGTGCACCGCTCGTCTTCGACCAGGGGAGGCTGGAAATACCGGTCGAGAATCCCGCGCCCGTCGGCCTCTTGCAGCCAGCGGGCGATGGCGTAGGCGTCGTGCTCGTCGGTGCCACGGCCGGCTCGCGGGTAACGGTTGCGGAAGATCGACGGGTAGACTTCTGCGATGACGCTTTTTCCCGAGGGAATGTCCCAGCCGTCAAAGGGCCAGAAATGGAGTTGGTCCCTGCGCTCCCTGCGCAGCCACGCCAACCAGGGAATCCCGGCATGGGTGGATGGAGCCACCTGCCCAGGTACATCGAACTGAAACACACTCTTCGCTGAAGATGTCCACTTTTCAGTCAACCGGAATTCATCGGGTTCACCTGTGCGGGGATTATCCTTGCGCAGGGAATTGACCGTCGAGCCTTCCCGGTCCGTGGGCCAGTGCTTGCAGAAGTCGTCAAGAAATTCGTCCCAGTCACTGAGCAAGTAACGACCAAAATAGTCGTCCGGGAAGGAAAACCCATGATCGATGCCCACGATGAATGGTGTCCGACTCTCACCGTCCCGGCCCACGGTGGCCAAGTCTCGGAGTGCCGAAGCCAAACTCTTTCGGGACCATTTTCCCGCGGGGTCTGCCGGTCGGAATGCCGTGGGCTCTCGATCCGGCCCGGTCTCGTACACCCGGATTCCGGTCAACCGGCTGGCGGGAGTTTTCGCACCCGAATAGTCGACGCCCAGGTAGAACTTGAAAGGCAGCATGTCGCCCCCTATCTACGCCCGCTCCGCGGCCACCAGATGCACGGCGTAGTCCATGTTGCTGCGGTCGTGCAGACGCAGCCGCCAGCGGCCCTCGGCCTCGGCCGTGAGGCGCAGGCCGGCCAGGGCCGCGGGATGGCCGCCCCCGGCCAGGAGCGAGCGCAACACCATTGCCGGGTCGCCCCGGGCCTCCCCGCGCTGGGAATGGCCGCCCAGCCAGTTCTCCGGAGGCGTGGCCCCGGAGGACCAGTCGTAGGGCGTGCAGAGCAGGGCCTTGCCGCCCGGCCGCAGCACCCGCTCCAGCCCGGCCAGATGGCTGAGCGGCGAGGCCACGCAGTCCACCAGGTTGAGGGAGGTGGCCAGGCCGAAGGTTCCCGGGGCAAAGGGCGGCTCGGCCGCGTCCAGGCACCAGAAGTCCACCCGCGCCCCGTGCTCCGGGGCCACGGCAAAGGCGCGGCGTTCGTACACGATGCCCGCCCGACGCAGGGGGTAGGCGGCCCGGCCCCGGTGCAACGCGGACTGGGCCAGGCGCAGCAGGTCCAGGTTCAAGTCCGCGCCCAGGACCAGCCCGCCGTTTCCGCCGGTCCGGGCGGCCAGGTCGAAACTGGTGCGGCCCGCGGCGCAGCCCGCGTCCAGAACCGGGCCAGCGGGCAGCGCCCCGGCCATGTCCAGGAGCCGGCCGAGCAGCTCCCGGACCGCCCCGGGCCGGCCGCCGAAGGTTCCGGCCGGGTCCCGGTCGCCCCAGTGGTCAAAGGCGTAGGTGGAGAGCACCTGGTTGCGGGCGTCCTGGGCCGAGCCCGGG
Source organism: Pseudomonadota bacterium (assembly GCA_023453335.1). GTDB lineage: Bacteria > Desulfobacterota > Desulfovibrionia > Desulfovibrionales > Desulfovibrionaceae > UBA6814. Next base: position 7,371 of record JAEXTU010000357.1, read on the forward strand.
CCCAGGCAGTCGCCGAGCAGGCCCTCCAGTTCCGGCCCCAGGTCGGCACGGCCGAGCAGGGACAACTGGTTGCGGGCGCAAAAATCGCGCAGGTCGGCCACCAGGAGCGGGATGCCGTCCACCACCGGGTATTCGCAGCGGCAGGCCGGCTCCAGGCAGTGCAGCACGCCCTCCTGCACAACATCGCACTCCTCGCGCCACACCGCGGCCAGGGCCAGGGCGGCGTCCACGCCCCGGCGCATACAGCGCGGGCACAGGGGCCGCAGTTCCTCGAAGTGTTCGCGGCGCAAAGGCGCTAACCGCCGATTATGACGGTCGGACAGCCCGGAGGCAGTATCTTCCCGGTGGGGCTGGGGATGGGAGCCACGCAGCCCGGGTGGGTGGTCATGTCGTTGATCCGCGCCGCGGGCATGGAACAAATCATGACCGTGGCCGAGCCCAAGGACACCATGCCCGGCCCGTTGGGCACGCAGCTGGGCAGGGCGCCGGGCGCGGGCATGCTGCCCAGGAGGGCCGCGGGCGGGCCGCCGATCATAACCGGGGGCGCGCCCATGACGATGGCCAGGGGCAGGGCCGGATGGGGCACCGGGGTGGGTGTGGGCGCGGGGGGATGGATGGGCGCGTGGCAGTGCGGCGCGTCCTGCATCACGTTGTCCCCGACCCGGGCGGCAGGCGGCATGGCGTCCTCCCTTCCGACGCTCCCCCGGCCCTGCGGGCCGACGGAGACTCCGACGAAGATTATATAACAGACAAAAATACCAAGGTATTTTGTCGGCGGCCTAGTTGAGGTGGATCATCTTGCCCGTGACCCGGACCTCGTCCTCGGAGTGCACGCGCAGGTCCCTGTCCGACTCCACGGCCAGGGTGCCGGCGCTGGTCAGGGCCGCGGACTCGGCCGCGTTGATGTGCACCGACGGGGCCACGATGGAGACCTCCTCGGTGGCGGACAGCTCCAGCCGCGCGCCGGAGAGGCGCAGGTTCGCGCCCCCCGGGGTGATCTCCACGCTCAGGCAGACCTCGCCCCCTCTCTCGCGCACCTCCACCACCTCGGCCCCGCCCTCCTGGCGCACGGCCAGGCGGCGACCGCCGGACAATTCCAGGACACGCTCCACGGGCTTCTTCTTGGCTGCGGGCATGGCGACCTCCGTTTCCACGCTATACCCCTCCCCCGGCTGCTGCGCAACCGCGGCGCGCGGCCAGGCGGCGGCGCAGGGCCTCCCACTCGTTGTGCAGCCGCACCACCTCGGCGGCCGGGAACTCCGGCAGGTCCAGGAGCGGGGCCACGTGGTCCGCGGGCCGCTCCAGCCAGTCGGCGGGCAGGAGTCCCCGCTCCCGGCACCGCGCGAACAAGGCGGTGCCGGGATAGGGGTGGAACACGAAATGTCCCACGTCGTGCGGCTCCAGGTCCTCGGCCAGGGCCAGGGTCTGCGCGGCCTCGGCCGGGGTCTCGCCAGGCAGGCCGTACATGGCGTTCAGGGTCAGGGTGAGCCCGGCCCCGCGCACCGCGGCCGCGGCCCGGCGGATGGTGGCCTCGGCCATGGGCCGGCCCATGATGTCCCGCCGCACCCTAACGCTTCCGCTCTCCAGGCCCAGGACCACGTGCCGGCACCCGGCCCGGGCCAGGTCGAAGGCCAAGCTCTCATCGATGGTGTCCGGCCGGGAGTGCACCGAGAAGCCCAGGCCGTACTGGGCCGCGTAGGCGGGCAGGAACTCGGCCAGCCAGTCCCGGTCCAGGGTGAAGGTGTCGTCCACGAAGAGCACGTAGTTCAGGTCGCCGCCGCGGGCCAGGGCGCGCAGCTCGGCCATCACGTGGCCGGGCGGCCGGCGGCGGCCCCAGGCCGGGCCGTGCAGGGCCTTGAGCGCCCCGGCCGCGCAGTAGGTGCAGGCAAAGGGGCAGCCCCGCCGGGTGCCCACGTGGGCCACCCCGTTCTGTTCGCCGCAGAGGTCCCGGGCCCAGAAGGGCAACGCCCCGGGGTCCCGGTCCGGGGGCCGGGCCGGGACCGGGTCCTCCCGGGTGGCCAGGCCCGGGATGCCGGCGGCCGGGCGCTCGCCCCTGGCCAGGGCGTCCAGGAGCTGCACCGCGGGCTCCTCGCCCTGGCCGATGCAGGCGTAGTCGATGCCGGGGGCGGCCAGGATTTCGGCCGGGACAAAGGTGGGCAAGAGCCCGCCGGCCACCACTGGCACGTCGGAAAGTTCGCGCAGGAGCCCGGCCAGGGCCTTGGCCCGCGGCCACTGCCGGCAAGCCAGGGACAGGCCGATGCAGTCCGGGGCCAGGGCCAGCACCGCCCGGGCCGCCTCGTCCAAAGGCTGGTCCACGGGGATGCGCAGGAGCGCGGCCCCATGCCCCCGCTCCCGCACATACGCCCCCACCGCCGCCGCCCCCAGCGACGCCGCGGCCCACTCGGTCTCGGTGGCGAAATCCAGGAACAGGAGGAGCATGGGACTCCCCCCGTCCCTCACCGGGCAGCCGCCAGCCAGTCCCGGCACAGGGCCTCGTAGAAGCGGGCCGCGACGCGGATGGCGGACTCGTCGCACCACTCGTCGGTCTGGTGGGCCTGGCCGGGGTCGCCCGGTCCCAGGACCAGGACCGGGGGCCGGCCCAGGGCCGGGTGCAGGTAGCCGGCGTCGGTGAAATAGGGCAGCCAGCCCGGCTCCACCGGCGCGCCAGTGGCCTCGGCCAGCAGGGCGAAGGCGCGCTGCACCCAGGGGTGCTTGGGGTCGGCGCCCACCCCGTGCCCGATGGACCTGGGCTCGATCTCCAGGTCCGGGCAGGCGCGGCGCAGGCCGTCCACCAGGGCCGCGGGCTCCAGGTCCGCGGGAAAGCGCACGTCCAGCTCCAGCACGGCCTGGTCCGGCACCACGTTCACCTTGGACCCGCCGTGGAAGGTACCCACGTTGAGGCTGGGCCGCTGGCCCGAGGCCGGGGTGGGCAGGCCGTTCACATAGTCGGTAAGAACCAGGGCGGCCCGGGCCGCCTTCAGCACCGCGTTGTCGCCCAACTCGGGCATGGAGCCGTGCGCGGCCTTGCCCTGAGCGCGGGCCAGGAGCACCATGGCCCCTTTGTGCCCGAGCATGGGTCGGTTGGCCGTGGGCTCGGCCAGGAGGAGCGCGCCGGCCCGCGGCGGCAGCACCTTGTCCTGCACCATGGCCGCGGCCCCGGCGCAGTGGGTCTCCTCGCCCGCGGTGAGCACCAGGCCCAGCCCGCCCGCGCCGGGGAAGTCCCGCGCCGCGGCTAATGCGCCCACCAGGAGGGCGGCCACCCCGCCCTTCATGTCGCTCACCCCACGCCCCCAGAGGCGGCCGTCCCGGCGTTCGCCGCGCGGGTGCACGGTCCAGGGCGCGCTGCCCAGGGGCACGGTGTCCAGGTGGCCGGAGAGGATGAGGGGCGGCGGCCCGCCGGCCGCGCCGAGCAGGGCGACGACGCCGGTGCGGCCCGGCCCGAACTCGTGGTAGCGCACCGAAAATCCGCCGGCCTCCAGGAGCGCGCCGGCCAGGGCCGCGCACTCGGCCTCCCGGCCGGGGGGGTTGTCGGAGTCCAGGGAGACCAGCTCCAGGGCCAGTTCAACCGGTTCGGGAAGGGCGCTCATTCCGTGCTTTCCGTTGCCGGGGACCGCCCGGCCAGGACCAGTTCGGCCAGGGCGTTCACCGTGGCCGCGGCCAGGGAGGAGCCGCCCTTGCGGCCGGTGATGACGATGGAGGGGATGGCGGGCTCGGCGGCCAGCAGATCCTTGGACTCGGCCGCGTGAACAAAGCCCACCGGCATGCCGATGACCAGGGAGGGGGCCAGCCGGCCCGCGCGGACCAACTCCAGGATGCGCAAAAGCGCGGTGGGCGCGTTGCCCACCGCCAGGATGGGGCCGGGCTCCCGGGAGGGGGGATGGAGCTCGGCGGCCAGGTCCACGGCCATGCGCGCCCGGGTCACCCCGGCGGCCGCGGCGGCCTCGGCCACCTTGGGGTGCGACATGAAGCACTGGGCCGTGGCGCCCAGGGCCAGGAGCCGGCGCTCCGGGATGCCGGCCCGGCACATCTCGGTGTCGGTGACGATGGCCGCGCAGCGGGCCAGGGCCTCCAGGCCGGCCTCCAGCGCGCCCGGGGAAAAGCGCACCAGGGAGAGCAGCTCGAAGTCCGCGCTGGTGTGGATGAGCCGGCGCACCACGCTCCACTGCGCACCCGCGAAGGGCCGCGGCTCCGGGACCTCGGCGTCGATGATGGCGAAGGAGCGGGCCTCAATGTCCGCCGGGCCGAGTCCGCCGCTGTCGGGATGTCTGGGAGAGTCCATGCGGCGAACCTAGCTCAGACCTCGCGGGAACGCCACCCCCCGGCTTTACCCCGCGCGCCCGACAGGCTAGGACAGGGACCGGAGGATCGCATGCCCAAGGTGTTCTTCATCGGCGCGGGTCCCGGGGACCCGGAGCTGCTCACCCTCAAGGCCGCCCGGCTCATCGCCGGCGCGGGCCTGGTGCTGTACACCGGCTCCCTGGTGCCGCCCGCCGTGGTGGGCCGCGCCAAGCCCGGAGCCAGGGTGCTGGACTCCTCGCCCCTGACCTTGGAAGAGACCCACGCCCTGCTCGCGGAGTGCGTGCGCGCCGGAGGGGACGCCGCCCGGGTGCACACCGGCGACCCCGGCCTGTACGGCGCGGTGGCCGAGCAGTCCGCCCTGCTCGACCGGGACGGCGTGGCCTGGGAGATCGTGCCCGGGGTGACCGCGGCCTTTGCCGCCGCGGCCGCGGCCGGGGTGGGCTTCACCGCGCCCGGGGTGAGCCAGAGCCTCATCGTGACCCGCGCCCCGGGCCGCACCCCGGTACCCACCTCTGAAAGTCTGCGCAGCCTGGCCGCGCACGGCTGCGCCCTGGCGGTGTACCTCTCCGCGGCCCAGGCCCGCACCGTGCAGGAGGAACTCCTGGCCGGCGGCCTGGCCCCAGACACCCCGGTGGTCATCGGCCACCGGATGGGCTGGCCCGACGGGTCCCTGCGCCGCGCCCGGCTGGACGGCCTGGCCGAGGCCGCCGCGGGCCTGGACCGCCAGACCGTGTTCCTGGTGCTGCCCGCCCTGGACCGGGAGGCGGAGCGCTCCCGGCTCTACGCCCCGGAATTCGGGCACGGATTCCGCAAGGCCCGGGATTAAGCCGCTCCCCGGACTGCCGCAAGGAAACCCACAGGCCTCCGGCTTCGGCCGGCGACCGGGCCAGGATCGCCGGCCAGGCCGTGACCGTGCTGCGGGGGGAGCTGCGCTGAGCCTCTTTGCCTAGCGCTGCCCCGGCCGGCGGTCCTTGAAATCGGTCGAGCCGGGCCGGGTTTCCAGGTGCCGGTAGCGGTTCACGGCCATGGCCGCCTGGCGGCGGAGGATGGCGTCCAGGTCCGAGTTGCGCCACAGCCGGGCGTACTCCTCCTGGTCCGTGAGCCCCGGCCCCAGCCGGAAGCCCGCCTCGCCCTCCGGGTCCAGGGCCACGTCGCCCTCCTCCAGTTCCACCGCCTCGCCGAGGATCTCCCCCAGCAGGCTGCGCAGCATCAGGGCAAAGGCCGCGCGCACCTCCTCCGGGGTCTGGGCGGTGTTCACCCGGCGCCGGTATTCCGGCAGCACCTCGTTCTCGTGCTTGGTGTAGGACACCATCCTGGCCATGCTCTCCTCCTGGGTCAGGGAGAAGGGGATTTTCCCAGTACCCGATGCTACCCCATTCCGCACCGATGTAAAGCCGGCCATGGACAACCGGGGCAGGCAAAGGATATCAGGGCGTTGCCGGCATATCCCGGCAGGAAGGGCGCTCCCATGCTGGAACTCGCGGTGTTTGTCTGCGGCGCGGCGGTGATGGTCCTGGAGATGGCCGGGGCGCGCATCCTGGCCCCCTACCTGGGCTCCTCCCTGGTGGTCTGGTCCGCGCTCATCGGGGTCATCCTGGCCAGCCTGTCCCTGGGCTACTGGTGGGGCGGCCGCCTGGCTGACCGCCGGCCCGAGCCGCGCCTGCTGGCCAGGCTCATCCTCCTGGCGGCGCTGGCCGTGGCCGCCACCGCCCTGGCCAAGGCCATGCTCCTGGGCTTCCTCCTGGGCTTCACCCCGGGGCTCAAGCTCTCGGCGGTGCTCGCCAACCTGGCCCTCTTCGCCCCGGCTGCGGTGCTCCTGGGCATGGTTTCGCCCTTTGCGGTGCGGCTGGCCCTAGCCCGGGCCGAGCAGGCCGGGACCGTGGCCGGCCGCCTGTACGCCCTGTCCACCGCGGGCAGCATCGCCGGCACCTTCCTGGCCGGCTTCGTCCTGCTGCCGGTCCTGGGCAGCACCTCCCTGCTCTTCGTGGTGGCCCTCAGCCTGGCCTTCGCCTCCCTGTGCGCCTCCCGTGCCCTGCCCAGGGCCCAGACCGCGGCCGCGCTCCTCATCCTCGCGCTCTGGGGGGCCATGGCCGTCCACGACGCGCACCTCCACCAGATGGGCGTGCACGACACGGACACCGCCTATTCCCGCGTCCTGGTCCACCACAGCCGCGACCCACGCAACGGCCGGGAAACCCTGGTCATGTCCACCAACCCGCGCCGGGTGCAGTCGGCCATGTACCGAGACGACCCCGGGGAGTTGGTCCTGGACTACACCCGGTTCTTCGCCCTGGCCGGACGCTTCGTCCCCCGCCTGGAGCGGGTGTTGGTGCTGGGCGGCGGGGCCTATTCCCTGCCCCGGCGGCTCCTGGCCGAGCACCCCGGCCTGGCCGTGGACGTGGTGGAACTGGACCCCGGGGTGACCGACCTGGCCCGGCGCTATTTCGATCTCGCCGACCTGCCGGGACTCGCAGTGTTCCACGAGGACGGCCGCACCTTCCTGAACCGCGACCACCCGGCCTATGACGCCATCTTCATGGATGTGTTCGACACCCACTATGCCCCCCCCTTCCACCTGGCCACCTTGGAGACCGCCCGCCGGGTGCGCGCCCTCTTGGCCCCGGACGGGGTGGCCATGGTCAACTGCATAGCCGCCCTGCAGGGGCCGGCCGCCCGGCTGCTCCTGGCCCAGGCCGCCACCTGGGCCGCGGCCTTCCCCCTGGTGCAGGCCTATGCCCTGGAGCGCGCGGACGACCCGGGCCTGGTCCAAAACGTGATCCTGGTGGCCCGACCGGACCCGGTCCTGCCGGCCCCCCGGCCCGAGTCCCCGGAGGAGTCCCGGCTCCTGGCCGGCCTGTCGCGGCTGGACCCGGGCCCGGCCGCCCCCCTGACCGACGAGTTCGCCCCGGTGGAACAACTGGCCCTGGCCGTCCCCTGAGCTACCCACGCGCTGCCCTATTCTCAGTGGACGCATGC
>JAEXTU010000018.1 GCA_023453335.1 Pseudomonadota bacterium
GGAGAGGTCCACGATGCGGCCGGCCACGAAGGGGCCGCGGTCGTTGACCCGCAGATCCGCCGACTTGCCGTTCTCCAGGTTCTGCACCCGGACCATGGTTTGCATGGGCAGGACCTTGTGCGCCGCGGTCATGTCGTACATGTCGTAGACCTCGCCGCTGGAGGTCTTCTGGGTGTGGAAGCCCGGGCCGTACCAGGATGCCAGGCCCTCCTCCTCCCAACCGCCGTTCACCGCGGATAGGGGGTAGAAGGTCTTGCCGTCCACGCTGTAGGGCTTGAAGGTGCCCTTGGGCACCGGGCCCGGGGCCGGGGTGGCCGGCGCCTGCTGGGACGACGGGGCGGGACGGGGCGGGGACGGGGCCTCCACGGTCTTGCGGCCGCAGGCTGCGCAGAAAATCAGGACCAGGGCCAGGGCCAGGACGGGGAACGCGCGGGGCATCGCGCTATTTCCTGCGGGCCAGGGCCAGGGCCAGGGCGGTGGTGAGCTTGACCAGCTCGGAGTTGTTCTTGCGCACCGTGGCCGCCAGCCGCTTGCCCAGGATGGCCAGCAGGTGGCAGCCGATGAGGGGGTCGCTCTGCACCAGGTTGAAGAAGCGCTCCCGGTCGGTGACCAGGAACACGCTGGGCTTCAAGGTCTCCACCGTGGCCGAGCGGGTGTCCCGGTCCAGGAGCGCCATCTCCCCGAAGGAGGGGCAGATGTCGCCGTCCAAAGTGGCCAGGACCTTGCGCGGGTCACGGAGCTCGGCCAGGGGCACGCTCATGCCCGCGATGATCATGGACTTGGAGATGCGCACCCTGCCGCTGATGAGGATGTACATCTCGTCGCCCTCGTCCCCCTCCTTGACTACCTTGACCCCGGCCTCGGTCTCCAGCCGGGAGAAGATGGCCTTCACCCTCTCCATCTGCTCCGGGGCGAGCCCGGCGAAAAGGGCCACGTCCGACCAGTTGAAGTCCTTGCCGGCCATGCTCAGGCCTCCTGCGCCGAGGGCTTGAGGAAGAGGATGCCGTCGTAGCGCTCCAGGGCCTGGGTGCGCGCCGGGTTCACGATGACGCTGGGGCCCTGCCGGCCCAGGTCGGTCTGCTGGCCGGTGGCCTGGAACAACTCCAGGATGAACTGGTCCAGGGCCGAGCCCTCGTCCAGCATATCCTGCAGGGAGAGGTCCTTGCTCTCGTGGCACAGGGCCAGGGGGAGGATGCCCTCGTCGTTGAAGACCTTGCGGAGGAAGACCTCCCAGGTGACGCCCCGTTCGTCATGGGTCAGGGCGCGGTAGGCCAGGCAGCCCTCCTCGCGGGCGCCCAGCAGGGACTGGAAAAAGGGCCACATGGAGGGGTTGGCCCCCAGCATGCCCAGGAGCTGGCTGGTGATCTCCCCCTGGACCACGGTCTCGTTGACCCCGGCCCGCAGCAGGTGTTCCCGGTTCTCCTCCAGGGCCACCTCGGCGTAGATGAGCACCTTGGGGGCCAGGCTGCGCAGGGTGAGGGCCGCGTAGAGGCTTTGCTGGTCCGCCTCCTTGGGGCTCATGCCCTCCTGGATGAGGATGTAGACCAGCTTGGCCGCGGCCGGCGAGGCCCGGTGCAGCACATTCTCCTGGGTGGGGTTGCCGAACACGAAGTGCAGCTTCTCCCCCAGCTCCAGCTTGAAGGACAGCTCCTCGCGGACGTCCGGGGGCAGATCGTTGACCAGGACCAGGCTGGAGCGGTCCAGCAGGGTCTTGGCCAGGGCCTTCACCAGGTTCGGGCCGTAGGAGTTCCAGCCCAGGATGACGACGTGGTCGTTGAGCTTCACCTTGAGCAACCCCTTGCGCTGTTTGGCGTGGCGCTCCACCAGGAAGGAGGCCATGCTGCCGGTGAGGGTGGACACCAGGCCCAGGCCGGAGAAGATGACCACCATGCCGAGGAGCTGGCCGGGCACGGACTTGGGCACCAGGTCGCCGTAGCCCACCGAGGCCACGGTGACCACGGTCCACCAGATGGAGCTGAAGAAGGTCAGGTCCTGGTCGCGGCCCTCCAGAAGGTAAAAGCCCAGGGCGCTCCCCAGCACCACCAGGGAGGTGAACACCACCAGCTTGAGGAAGGTGTTCTTAAACAGCATCCCCAGTCTGAGCTTCATCTTCCAGGTCTTCCTGCCGCTTGAGCAATTCCTCGAACCGGATGTCAGCTCCCAAGACGCCCTGGATGTCGTCCTCCTCGTCGGTCACCGGGATGGCCACCGTGAGGCAGAGTTTGCCCGTGAAATGGGACTTGTAGAAGTCGGTGATGTGCATCTTCCCGGTCTCCATGGGAACCGTGAACCATTCCCGGTCCGAGAAGTCGGTGTCGTGGTCGAAGGTCTTGTACTTGGGCCGGTCCTCGGCGTGGGCCACCGCGCTGGCGATGAGCCGGCCGGGAGTGCCGATGAGGTAGATGTACTGGATGAACGAGTATTCCTGCAGGAAGTCGTCCATGCAGTGCTCCACCCGGGGGCCCTCCAGGCTGCGGATCTCGCAGACCTGGGAGAGGCGGGTGACGATGTTGGCCGCCAGCTTGTGGGCCACGGTCTTCAGGTGGTCGAACTCCGAGGCGAACAGCTCGGGCAGGAACCGCTTGACCATGGCCCGCATCTCCTTGCTGGAGAAGGAGGTGTTGCGGCCGGTTTCGTAGGCCTGCATGATCCGCTTGTAGATCTTGCCCACCGCCGGGTGCAGCTTGTCGATGCGCTCCTTTTCGTCCAGGTTCAAATACTGGTTGATCCAGTAGGCCACCCCGGCCTTGCCCGACTTGTCGGTGATGATGATGGGCACCGGCCGGTTCAGTATCTTCCGGGTGTCGAAGATGTTGTAGATCTCCTCGTTCTTGATGAGGCCGTCCACATGGATGCCGGCGCTGGTGGCGTTGAAGTCCCGGCCCACGAAGGGGTAGTTGTCCGGGACCCGGTACTCCAGCACCTCCTCGAAATAGCGGCCGATCTCGTTGATGGCGGTGGTGTCGGCCACGTGGTCGTCGCCGGTGAGGGACACGTACTCCACCACCAGGGCCTCGATGGGCGCGTTGCCGGTGCGCTCGCCGAAGCCGAGCAGGGTGCCGTTGGCCGCGGAGCAGCCGTACATCCAGGCGGTGACCGCGTTGACCAGCACCTTGTGGAAGTCGTTGTGCCCGTGCCACTCCAGCCACTTGCCCGGGACCCCGGCCTCGTCGGTGAAGGCCCGCACCAGCCGGCCCACCGAGCGGGGCAGGGCCGCCCCGGGGTAGGGCACGCCCAGGCCCAGGGTGTCGCACAGCCGGATCTTCACCGGCAGGCCGCTCTGCTGGGACATCTCCATGAGCTTCTGGGCAAAGGGCAGGCAGAACCCGTACACGTCGGCCCGGGTGAGGTCCTCGAAGTGGCAGCGGGGGGTGATGCCGTGGGACAGGGCTTCCTCCACCACGGCCAGGTAGTCGGCCATGGCCTGCTCGCGAGTTTTCCCCAGCTTCAGGTAGATGTGGTAGTCCGAGACCGAGGTGAGCATCCCGGTCTCCTTGAGCCCCATCTCCTTGACCAGCTTGAGGTCCTCCTTGTGGGCGCGGATCCAGCCGGTGACCTGGGGATACTGGTAGCCCTTGGCCAGGCAGGTCTCCACCGCCTTGCGGTCCTTGGTGGAGTAAAGGAAGAACTCGCTCTGCCGGATCAGCCCGCTCTTGCCGCCCAGCTGGTGCAACAGGTCGAAGATGCGGCTTATCTGCTCCACCGAATAGGGCGGCCGGGCCTGCTGGCCGTCGCGGAAGGTGGTGTCGGTGATGACCATGGGCTCGGCCGGCCGCGGCATGAGCAGGATGTCGTCGAAGCTGATGCGCCCGATCTTGGTGTAGGGGAAGAAGTCCCGGTACAGGTTAGGCGACTCGGGGCTCACCAGGTCGAGCTTGGGCGCCGAGCGGCTGACGTGCATGATGGGCATGGAAGTCTCCTTGGGGCAATGGCTCTCGGCCGGCCGCGCCAGGGACGCAGCCGGGCCGTAAACTGGCATAGTGAACAATTTCCAGGCCCAGGTAAAGGCCCCGGGCAATGGGCCGCCGGGGCCTTGCGGGACGGGGCCTAACGGCCCTCGCGGGCCAGCCGGTCGAGGATGATGCGCTCCTCGCGGCGGATGCTCTGGCTGTCCGGGGCCAGCTCCACGGCCCGGGCGATGGCCTGGGCCGACTCCTTGAGCCAGCCCCCCTGGCGCAGGCTCATGGCCGCCAGGAGGAACATGTGGTCCGGCCGGTCGCCGTAGATGCGGGACACCAGAGCGCCGTACTCCGCAGCGAACACCTCCCGCACCATCTCGTTCTGGTCGAACAGGAAGCGGGCCAGGAGCGGGTTGTCCCGGTGGCTGGACAGATAGATGGGGAAGAGCCGGCGGCAGTGGTCCACGATGAAGCGGATGCGGGCGATCTCCCGGGCCATGCTCTCGGAGGTCTGCTCCAGGACCCCGAGCAGCTCGGAACTGATGGTCTTCTCCTCGACGGGCAGATCCTCGCGGATGAGCTGGCGGAACCAGGGCGCGTAGTTCTGCTGCTGGTAGGAGTCCTCCTTGAGCTTCATGGCGTCGTGGAAGATGTAGCCCACGCACCAGTCCAGGAACTGGCCCACCAGCCCGGAGGCCCCGGTCTTGCTGCGGAACAGGTGGTGGGCGGTGTCCTTGAGCCGCCACAGCAGGCCCTTGTTCATCTCCTCGCCCAGGATGTCGCGCAGGACCTCGAAATCCACCTGGCCGTTGCGGTCGAACTGGGTGAACTGTCCCTCCAGCACCCGCCAGGACAGGCAGAAATCGCGGATGATGTCCCGCACGAACTCCGGGGCCTTGGCCTTGATCCACGCCTTGGACACGCTCTCCTCCTCAACACCGCTCGACCCGAGGGCACTGCTCACGCCATGCGCTCAACCGACGCACTCCCTACCACAGCCCCGGCCACGTGCCAATGGGCCGGGCCAGGCCCGGGGAGCGTCTTGCCCCGAACCCGGGTTTGCAGTAGGCTCGGTTTCCTGCGGGCCAGCCCTCGCCGGGCTGGCCTGTCTGCAAGAAATCTCTAATAAAAACGCACCACGAGAAGCAGGAGCCCATGAGCCAGCCCGAGTTTCCGGCCGCACTGTCCCCGGTTGACCTGAACCCCAACGCCCAGGTGGTCATCACCAAGCGCTATCTGCGCAAGGGTCCCGACGGCAAGCCCGTGGAGGAGCCCACCGCCATGTTCTGGCGGGTGGCCGCCGCCATCGCCGCCGAGGAGGCCAAATACCCGGGCTCCGCCTACTCCGTCGGCGACCTGGCCACGGCCTTCTACGGGCTCATGACCTCCTGGAGGTTCTTGCCCAACTCCCCCACCCTCATGAACGCGGGCACCGACCTGGGCCAGCTGGCCGCCTGCTTCGTGCTCCCGGTGGGCGACTCCATCGACGAGATCTTCGACGCGGTGAAGTACGCCGCGCTCATCCACAAGTCCGGGGGCGGCACCGGGTTCTCCTTCTCGCGGCTGCGGCCCAAGAACTCCATCGTGGGCTCCACCGGCGGGGTGGCCTCCGGCCCCCTGTCCTTTTTGCGCATCTTCAACACCGCCACCGAACAGATCAAGCAGGGCGGCACCCGGCGCGGCGCCAACATGGGCATCCTCCGGGTGGACCACCCGGACATCATCGAATTCATCAAGGCCAAGGAGCGCGAGGGCGAGCTCAACAACTTCAACCTGTCCGTGGGCCTCACCGAGGCCTTCATGCAGGCGGTGGAGGCCGACGCCGCCTACGACCTGGTGGCCCCCAACACCCGGCAGGTCATCCAGAGCCTCAAGGCCCGGGAGGTGTTCAACCTCCTGGTCCAGAAGGCCTGGGAGAGCGGGGACCCGGGCATCGTGTTCCTGGACCGCATCAACCGGGACAACCCCACCCCGGCCCAGGGCGAGATGGAGAGCACCAACCCCTGCGGCGAGCAGCCGCTCTTGCCCTACGAGGCCTGCAACCTGGGCTCCCTGAACCTGGCCAGGTTCCACGATTCCACGGCCGAGGACGGCATTGACTGGGAGGGGCTCAAGGCCACCGTGCACCTGGCGGTGCGCTTCCTGGCCAACGTCATCGACGCCTCCAAGTTCCCCCTGCCCCAGATCGAC
>JAEXTU010000113.1 GCA_023453335.1 Pseudomonadota bacterium
CACCTACGCCGCCCTGCGCGGGGCCGCGCCGCAGCGGGTGGTGGTGCTGGGGGTGGGGCACAGTCTGCATCCCGGGCTGGTGAGCCTGACCCGCAAGGACTTCGCCACACCGCTGGGCCGCACCGCCACCGACCAGGCCGCGGTGGAGCGCCTGGCCCGGGCCGCCAGGGGAGCGGCCGCGGCCGACGACCTGGCCCACCGCGCCGAGCACTCGGTGGAGCTCCAGGTGGCCTTTTTGCAGCGGGTGCTGCCCCCGGACTCCTTCACCCTGGTCCCGGTGCTCCTGGGCGGGGTGGCGGCCCTGCCCGGGTTCTCCCGGGCCGCCTTCCGCAAGGCTGCGGGGGGCTTCCTGAAGGAGCTGGGCAAGCTGCTCGGGGAGGCGGGGACCCTGTGCGTGGCCGGGGTGGACCTCTGCCACATCGGCCCCAAGTTCGGGCACGACCGCCCGGCCCGGGACCTGGAGGGCGAGGCCCTGGCCCACGACGCCGCGCTCCTGGAAGCCGCCGCGGCCGGCGACCCCGAGGCCTTCTGGGCCGAGGGCGCGCGGGTGCGGGACCGCTACAACGTGTGCGGGTTCCTGGCCCTGGCCGCGTTCCTGGAGGCCTTGCCCGGGACCCGGGGCCGGGTCCTGGACCACCTGCTGTGGCACGAGGAGCCCACCCGTTCCGCGGTGAGCTGCGCCGGCATGGCCTTTCCCGGCTAGACGGGCGCCGCTTTCCCGGCCCCGGCAACCCCGCGGACCGGCGCGCGGGAACGCGGCCTTTCATCTGTCCGCAACTTCTGTTAACAGCGTGTAGCTTTCCCGTCTTGCAGTCGTGGTGGGCGTGAGGAGGGGGCGTGAGCGTACGCAGGCGTCTGGCGCTGGTGTTCGTGCTGGCCTTGGCCGGGTTCTCGGTGCTGTTCTTCGTGGACCGGGTGGGCCAGGGCATCGTGCGGCGCGTCGAGGCGCTGGCCGGCCTGGCCCGGGACGGCAGCCTGGAGATCCTCCACATGCGGCGGCACGAGAAGAACTTCCTGCTGCGCCGCGACCGCCAGTACGTGGCGGTGGTGGGCCAGCGCAACGCCGCGGCCCGGGACATCCTGGCGCGCATCGCGGCCGGCAGCCCGGAGTCGGCCGACCGGTGCGTCCGAGCCGAGGAACTCCTGGCCATCTACTGGAATGATTTCCAGGAATTGGCCGCCACCTACGTGGACCTGGGGCTCACCGACGCGCCGGGGCGGCTCAAGTCCTTTGTGGAGCAGCACCTGGCCCTGGTGGACGCGGTGCGGCAGCTGGGCGGCAAGGACACGGATATCGCCCTGTTGGACCTGGAGGCCAAGGAGAACTCCTATCTGCTGCGCATGGAGCAGGAGGCCGCCGCCGCGGTGTTCGAGGCCCTGCCTGCCCTGGAGGGGCACAACTCGCACTCCCTGACCCGGGGGCAGGGCGACACCGCCCCGGGAGTGGCCGCGGCCATCGAGGTCCTGGACGGGGCCGTGCGCCGGCACGCCGGCACGCCCGCGGCGCGGGATGCGGCCCTGGCCCTGGTGGACGAGGCCCGGCGCTCCTTCGGGAGCATCGTGGCGGGATTCGCCCAGCGCAAGGCGCTGGAGGTGCGGCTGGTGGGCACGGTCCGTTCCCTGGAGGGCGAGTTCACCCGGCTGGAGGAACGGCTCCGGCAGGCCGGGGAGCGGGTCGCCGCCCGGCTGGGGGCCGGGCAGCTCATCGTGGAGTTGGGCACCATCCTGGCCGTGGCCCTGCTCATCCTGGGCATCGCCCGCTCCATCGCCCGGCCGCTCAAGTCCATCCAGCGCTATTCCGAACAGGTTGCCGCCGGCGACCTGGACGCCCGGGCCGAGGGGGAGATGCGCGGGGAGTTCGCCCTGCTGCACCAGGACATCACCCGCATGGTCACCACCCTGCGGGACATGATCCGCGACCTGCGGGCCAAGGAGGAGGAGGCCCAGCGCGAGGCGGCCCGGGCCCAGGAGGCCATGCGCCGGGCCGAGGCCGCCAGCCGCATGAAGACCGCTTTCCTCTCCCTGGTCTCCCACGAGCTGCGCACGCCCCTGACCTCGGTGCTGGGCTTTCTCAAGGTGATGCGCAAGCGCCTGCCCCGCAGGGTCCTGCCCTTCCTGGAGCAGGCCCCGCCCGAGGTGCGGGAGGATACGGCCAAGCTCAACGGCGACCTGGGCTTCTCCATTGCCGCGGCCGAGGAGCTGGCCGGGCTGGTGGCCCGGGTCATCGACCTGACCGAGATGGAGTCCGGCGAGGTGCGCTGGGACATGGGCCCGCTGTCCCTGGCCGAGGTGGTGGACGAGGCCTCCACCGCGGCCGTGGCCACGGCCCGGGAAAAGGGCCTGGAGTTCGCCGTGGACCTGCCCGCGGGCCTGCCCCCGGTGCGGGGCAACCGGGAGCGCCTGGTGCGGGCCGTGGAGGCGCTGTTGTGCAACGCGGTGAAGTTCACCGCGCAGGGCCGGGTGGAGGTGCGGGCCGAGCGCCGGGACGGCGAGGTGGCGCTGGTGGTGGCGGACACCGGCCTGGGCATCGCCCCGGAGATGCACGGGGCCATCTTCCAGCCGTTCCACCAGGTGGAGGACAACCTCACCGGCAAGCCCAAGGGCCTGGGCCTGGGCCTGACCCTGTGCAAGCTCGTCGTGGACGCCCACGGCGGCTCGGTGTGGATGCACAGCGAGCCGGGCCGGGGCAGCGAATTCTTTCTCGCCCTGCCGGTGCTGGAAGGCTGAGGCCCCTCGGCCCCGCACGGCGGGCGGCAATTGCCGGGACGGCCGGCGCAACCGGGCCGGCGCGGTCGCAGGATGCGGGGTGAGGGACCGGGCTCAGGCCTCGGGGGCCGACTCGGCGTCCGGTTCGGCGTCCGGTTCGGCGTCTTCTCCGGAGCCGGCAACGGGCTCCAGGTCCATCAGGTCCGGATCCTCGCCCTCGGGCGCGTTCTTGCGCGCCAGCTTGCGCAGGCGTTTCTCCTCCTGCTTCTTCTTCTTGGCCTCGTCCACGGCCCGTCTGGCCTGTCTGTAATTCGGCTTGGCCACCGTTCCTCCCGGGTTGCCGGTCAGGGATTGTTTCGTGTTTACGGCAGCTACGGTACGCGAGGTGGGCGATAAAGAGAAGGGGAAATACGGGTGCCCCGCGGCGTCCCCACTGCGCGCCCCCGGGGGCGGCCATCGGCGGCCAGCACTACTGGCCGGCCAGGCCGCATCCCGGTTCGCCCGCGCTGCCGAGGAAGG
>JAEXTU010000197.1 GCA_023453335.1 Pseudomonadota bacterium
CCTCTACCAGGTGCAGACCAAGTTCCGCGACGAGGTGCGCCCCCGCTTCGGGCTCATGCGCGGCCGCGAGTTCGTGATGAAGGACGCCTACTCCTTTGACCGCGACGAGGCCGGGGCCCAGAAGAGCTATCAGGACATGTACGAGGCCTACACCCGGGCCTTCACCCGGCTGGGCATGCGCTTCCGCGCGGTGGAGGCCGACTCCGGCCCCATCGGCGGTTCGTTCTCGCACGAGTTCATGGTCCTGGCCGACACCGGCGAGGACACCATTGCGGTGTGCGAGGCCTGCGCCTTTGCCGCCAACCTGGAGAAGGCCGAGGTGAAGCTGCCCGCGGCCGGCGCGCTGCCCGCCTGCCCGCCCCTGGAACAGGTCCCGACCCCGGGCATGCACACCGTGGAGGAGGTGGCCGCGTTCCTCAAGATCGCCGCCTCCCGCGTGGTCAAGACCCTGGTCTACCTGGCCGACGGCCAGCCCGTGGCCGCCCTGGTGCGCGGCGACCGGGAACTCAACGAGGTGAAGTTCAAGAACCTCCTGGGGGTCATCGACCTCACCCTGGCCAGCCCGGAGCAGGTGGTGCAGATCACCGGCGCGCCGGTGGGCTTCGCCGGGCCGGCCGGGCTCAAAGTCACCAAGCTTTACGCCGACAACGAACTCAAGCTGGGCACCGACTGGGCCGCCGGGGCCAATGCCGCCGACGCCCACGTGCTGCACCTGGACCTGGGGCGCGACGCGCAGCTCACGGGCTGGCACGACCTGCGCACCATCACCGCGGACGACCCTTGCCCCCGCTGCGGCGGCAAGGTGGGCTTCACCAAGGGCATTGAGGTGGGGCACGTGTTCAAGTTGGGGCTCAAGTACTCCAAGGCCCTGGGCGCCAAGTTCCTGGACGAGGCGGGCAAGGAGCAGTTCATGGTCATGGGCTGCTACGGCATCGGCGTGTCCCGCATCGTGGCCGCCTGCATCGAGCAGAACCACGACGCGGACGGCATCAAGTTCCCGCCTCCGGTGGCCCCCTACGAGGCCGCGGTGCTCAGTCTGGGCAAGGCCGGGGACGAGGTCTCGGCCAAGGCCGAGGAGCTGTACGCCCTGCTGGGCACCCTGGGCGTGGAGGCGGTGCTGGACGACCGCGACGAGCGGCCCGGAGTGAAGTTCAAGGACGCCGACCTCTGCGGCTGGCCGCTCCAGCTCACCGTGGGCGGCAAGGGCCTGGCCGAGGGCATCGTTGAGGCCAAGGACCGCCGCACCGGCGAGAAGACCAAGCTGCCCCTGGCCGGATTCGTCGAGGCCTTTGCCGCCTGGCGCAAGCAGGTGCGCGCCGGCTGGGGCCTGGAGGCGTAGATGGGCGTCGGCACGCTGCTGGCGTTCGCCGCGGCCTTCTTCGTGGCCTGCATCACCCCGGGGCCGTGCATGCTGGCCATCACCGCGCGGTCGGTGAGCTCGGGCTTCGGCCCGGCCATGCTCATGGCCCTGGGCGTGGCCTTCGGGGACATGGTGTACCTGCTCCTGGCGGCCTTCGGCCTGTCCCACCTGGCCGCCAGCCTGGGCGGGGTGTTCCTGGTGGTGAAGTGGGCGGGCGCGGCCTACCTGGTCTGGCTGGGCGCGCGCGCCTGGCTGGGCCTGGGGGGCATGATCACCCTGCGGCCCGAGGCCGAGCCCTGCCGGCGCAGCGTGGCCGGCGGCATGCTGGGCGGGTTCTTCATCTGCATGGGCAACCCCAAGGTCATCCTCTTCTACTGCAGCTTCCTGCCTGCCTTCGTGGATATGTCCACCCTGAGCAACGGCGACGTGGCCCGCCTGGCGGGCACCTGCGTGGTGGTGCTGGCGGCCTGCGCCTCGGCCTACGCCCTGGCCGCGGCCCGGGCCATCCGGCTCCTGCGCAGCCAGCGCGCCCTGCGCCTGGCCAACCGCACCGCCGGCACCCTGTTCATCGGCTGCGGCATTGCGGTGGCGGCGGAGTAGGGCGGCGTACGTTTTTTTATCCTGAGGGAGGCCCATGCCCCACGTCTTCACGGTCCGCGAACTGACCACCGCCGTCTCCGAGGTCCTGGGCGGGCAGTTCCCGTTCGTGTGGGTGCGGGGGCAGGTGGGCAACCTGTCGCGGCCGCCCTCGGGCCACGTGTACTTCACCCTGCGCGACGCGGACGCGGTGCTGCCCGTGGTCTGGTTCCGCCGCCGCCGGCGCGAGGGCGCGGCCAGCGGGGTGGACCCCTTGACCGGCGAGGTGCTGGACGACCAGGAGCCCTTCACCCTGGCCGAGGGCCAGGAGGTGCTGGCCGCCGGCCGCATCGGCATGTACGCCCCGCGCGGGGTGGTCCAGTTGGTGGCCGAGCTGGTGCAGGAATACGGGGTGGGCGACCTGCACCTGCGCTTCGAGGCCCTGAAGCAGAAGCTGGCCGGGCTGGGCTTCTTTGACCAGGCCCGCAAGCGCCCCCTGCCGCCGCATCCCGACCGGGTGGCGGTGGTGACCTCGCCGGACGGCGCGGCCATCAAGGATTTCCTGCGCATCGCCGCGGAGCGGGGCCGGGGCGCGTCCATCCGGATCTACCCCACCCTGGTGCAGGGGCCGTCCGCGCCGGAGCAGATCATGGAGGCCATGCGCCGGGCCGCGGCCGACGCCTGGGCCCAGGTGCTGGTGCTCATCCGCGGCGGCGGCTCCCTGGAGGACCTCTGGGCCTTCAACGAGGAGGCCGTGGCCGGGGCGGTGTTCCGCTGCCCCCTGCCGGTGCTGGCGGGCATCGGCCACGAGAAGGATGTGTCCCTGGCCGACCTCACCGCGGACCTGCGCGCGGCCACGCCGTCGCACGCGGCCCAACTCCTCTGGCCCGAGCGCCTGGCCCTGGTGCAGCAGGTGGACGGCCTGGAGACGGCCCTGTTGCGCGGCTTCTCCCGCTTTCTTTCCATCCGTGAGCAGGGCCTGGAGCGCCTCACCCGCGCCCTGGCCTGGCTCTCCCCGCAGCGCCGCCTGGAGCGGATGACCCAGGCCCTGGACCGCGAGTCCCGCTCCCTGGAGCGGGCCGGTCAGGCCCTGGTTTCCCGCGCCGCCTCCCGCCTGGACGGGGCCGCGTCCCGCCTGGAGCGCGCCTTCGGCCCGCGGGATGTCGAGGCGCGGGCGCAGCGCCTCTCCGCGCTCTCCGCCCGCCTGGCCCCGGCCGGCGCGGCCTGGCTGGCCCGGCGCGAGTC
>JAEXTU010000226.1 GCA_023453335.1 Pseudomonadota bacterium
GCCTTGGGCACGGTGTAGATCGTGCCGTCCTCGGTGCGGATGGCGCCGCCCGAGGCGGGGGACTGCTGTCGCTGCTGGGTCGGCTGGTTGTCCGTCGCGCCCTGTTGCTGGCCCGTGGGCTTTTGGGTCGGGTCTTCCACCAGTTGCAGGGCTGCGGCCGGCGATGCAGCCCCGCACCAGAGCAGGGCGGCGAGCAGCAGCGTGAACCATTGCGTGCGGGTCATGGGAGTCTCCTCTAGACCTAGTGCAGGACCGCGGACGACGACCCGCCCAGGGTCTCGGCGTTGGGGCTGAGAAAACGCAGGGCGAAGTCCTTGTACCCGGTGGCGTAGTTGCCGGAGCCCGCGGCAAAGGCGTGATAGGCCACCTCGTAGCGGGTGCTGGGAAAGGTGCCGCTGCTGGGGCTCAGGAACTGGGTGGTGCGGATGGTCCCGCTGTCGCTGAGCATGGGAAAGTTCGCGGCCACGTAGGAATCGCCGGAATTGTAGCCGGTCCAGTCGCAGGCCGAGCAGTTCACCGGGTAGCCGCCGCCGTTCTCGATGAAGGTGAAGTAGTCCACCGTGGAATTCCAGGTGGCCGCCTTCACCGGGGCCCAGGTGGGGAAGGGCGAGGAGCCTGCGGCGTAGGTGCTGTTCTTGTAGTAGACTTGGCGGTTGAGGTCGTAGTCGTAGGCCTTGCTGTTAGGCACCCGGGAGCTGGTGCGGGCGCAGCCGCCGTAATAGGAGCCGCTGGGCGCGTTGTTGGGGCTGGAGGCGTCCCCGTAGTAGACGGTGATGTCGCTGGTCTTGGTCCCGTCGACCATGCGCTCCAGCACCCGGACCATGACCGTGGAGGCGTCCACCATGCACTTGCCGTCAACGGAACTCTGCGGGGCGCGCATGCAGGTCTCGCTGGTCAGGTCGCGGTAGGCGATCCACTTCTTGTTCTCCTGGTTGTTGCTGGTGTTGACCTTCTGGTACCAGAGCACCAGCAGGCAGTGCCCGGACAGGCCCGGGGGCTTGATGCTGTCCGGGATGAGGTCCCGGTTGTTGCGGTTGACGGAGCAGGAGTTGTCATCCTT
The DNA here is from genome assembly GCA_023453335.1 of Pseudomonadota bacterium. Taxonomy (GTDB): domain Bacteria; phylum Desulfobacterota; class Desulfovibrionia; order Desulfovibrionales; family Desulfovibrionaceae; genus UBA6814. The sequence continues at coordinate 1,061 of JAEXTU010000226.1, forward strand.
GTAACGCATGAAGGAGATGCCCATGGTGTCGTGCCCGGTGCCCGACGGCTGGTTGCGGAAGCTGATGCCCTCGGCCCCGTAGTTGAGCTGGTTGCCCCAGCCGCACTTGAGCTGGATGTCGTAGGACAGGAGGTGGCTGGTGGCGTTCTGCCAGGTCGCGGCGAACAGGCCGTTCTTGTTCAGGTAGATGGTGGCGTAGGTGAGGTTGGAGGTCTGCTGGCAGGTGCTGTCCGGGTCGCTGGTGGTGGGCAGGTCGCTGGTGACCATCCAGGTGTCGGTGGTGCCGTCGCTGGATTGGTAGTTCCCGACAGTGAAGGAGTTGGTGGAATCGATGAAATCGCTCTTGCTGGTCAGGGGGGAGGAATAGGCGGTGTCGCCGGGAGTGGGCTCGGAACCGGCCGGGGCGGAGTTGCTGAACCTGTGCGTGTAGGTGGCCTGGCGCGAGGTGGCCACGGTGCCGGCGCCGGTTTGGCCCGTGGACTGGATGTCCGCGTTCTTCTTGAGCACCACCCGGTCTGAGGCGGTCACGCTGACCGCCTGGGAGATGCCGCTCAGGGTGATCCGGTTGGTCGCGGAATCGAAGCTGGCCGAAGAGTACGTCAAGGCGACGCCGTTGATCTCGATATTCCCCGGATACTTGGGGAGCAAGGTGCCGTAACTGGATGAAACGACCAGGTTGCCGCCGGCGGCCACGCTCTGGGCCGCGGTCGGCGCCAGGGTCATGTACACGCTCTTGCCCGCCTTGATGGTCACCGTGTCGCCCAGGGTGAAGGTGATGGTGTTCCCGTTGATGGCCCGGCCGGTGTAGGGGTGCAGGGAGTTGTCCTCCACCTCAACCACTCCGGTGGCCGGGATGTTGTAACCCGGGGGGATGGTGCCCGGGAAGCGGACGATGATGGAGTTGGCGTTGGTGTAGTCGGCGGTGGCGACGTACCAGTAGGGATTGATGACCAGGGCGAAGGCGCCCAGGCTGCCGGGCAGGTTCACGGTGGATCCGTCCAGGGCGGCGAGCACCGCGGCCTTTTCTTCGTCCGAGTTGCCGTCGCCGTCGGTGTCGCCCTGGGCCGCATACTGCTGGGCCACGAAGCGGGTTCCGGACTCGGCGTCGTAGACGGCCTTCTCCCCCAGGTTGGACACCGTGGTGTCCATGTTGGAGGTGCCCAGGAAGGAAACCACCCCGGCGGCCAGCGCGCCCAGGAACACGATGGCGATGATGACCAGGATGAGCACGGAGCCGGCGGACGGCGTCGCGGTGCGGGTTGCGGTATGTCGGGTGGGCATGGTCGCTCCTGGAAGGCGGCTCAGTCGGGGAAATTGGCCGCCCCAGTGTTGCGGGGGTTCAGGGTCGCGGTGAAGACCTCGGTGACCGTACTCCCCACCGGGTCCTTGACCCGGTTCAGGCGCAGGGTGACGACGATGCGGTAGAGGTCCTCCACGTCGTCCGCCGCGGTCCAGGCCGTAGCTCCGTCGGAACGCAGGTAGGTGAAGAGATTGGTCCCCTGGGGGTAGCTCGCCAGGTTCTCGATGAGCAGGTTGTTGTTCAGGGTGATGGTGGACCCGGCCTGGGCCAGGACGATGGCGCCGTCGGCGTTGGTGAAGCTGAAGGACGTGGGCTGGGCCGCGGTGACCGTGGTAACGCGGCGCAGGTCGATGGCCATCCGGGTCAAGGCCAGGCGGGCCCGCTGGGTGGTTTCCACGTCGGCGCGGGCGGCCATGAAGCCCTTGGCCCCGATGGTCAGGGAGGAGAGGACCAGCACCCCCAGCGCCGCCAGGATGGCGATGGAGAGGAGCACCTCCAGCAGGGTGAAGCCGCGGTCGTGGGTGGTGCTCATGGCGGCCTCATTCGGTGAACAGCACGCACAGGCTCTGGTTGTTGCGGGTCAGGGTGACCAGCAGGATGAGCCCGGCGCTGTATGTGTCGGTCACGGCCGAGGGGGTGTAGGACTTGTCTCCATCGGTGTCGGAAAAGGACAGGTACCCGGTGAGCGGGTCGTTCACCAGGGCGGCGTAGTTGGTGTTCACGTAGGTCACGACCTTGGGCAGGGTCAAGGTGTTCGCGTTGAGTTGGCCCTTGTAATAGATGGTGATGTCTTCCAGGGCGTTGCGTAGGGTGGCCTCGTCCTCGAAGGAAAGGCTGCTGGACGCCCCGCGGCCCATGCTGGTGGAGGCGAACTGGCCGGCCATGAGCGCGGCCGCGGCCAGGATGACCACCGCCAGGATGACCTCGACCAGGGTGAAACCAAAGGGGCGGCGGGTGGACATGGCCGGCCTCAATCCCGGATGTACCCGGTCCCCGGGACGATGCGCACCGCCGCGGCCCTGCCGCCCACGGTGATGGACGCCGCGGCCGAGTTCGCAGCCAGTTCGCTGCCGGTGGTGGCGGCGGCGTCGGTGTAGGGCGCGCCCCGGTAGTCGAAGGAGACGGTGAAGGAGTCCATGGTGATGCCGCTGGGCAGGCTGACCGTGTCAGAGCCCTGCCCGGGGAACTTCTCCCGGTTGTTGAGGTTCCCGTCATAGAACAGCCAGTAGCTGGACCCGGTAGACCGCACCCCGTGCACGCTGTTGTTGTTCACGGACCGCATCTGGGCGAAGCGGATGCGGGTCTTGAGCAGCTCGATGGTCGAGTTCAGGTCCTGGCCCATGTCGGTGTTCCGGTTCAGGGCGGCCATGGCCAGCACGCCGAGCAGGATGACCACCACCAAAAGCTCGAGCAGGGTAAACCCCTGTTGGCAGCGGGAGGGGGCGTCGATGTGGGTTTTCAGCAAGCTCGGGGTGCCCATGCCGTGTAGATAATGCATTTTCCCGGAGATGCAAACCGTCCGGACCGTCATGGCGCGTGCTTGCGCTTGGCCACCCGCCAAGTTTGGCCGGGCCGGGGCACTGGCCGAGGGCGGCAGAGGGCGGCCATGCAAAAAGGGTTCCGCATCTCTGCGGAACCCTTTGCTTTTTCTGGTCGGGATGACTGGATTTGAACCAGCGATCTCTGCGTCCCGAACGCAGCGCTCTACCAGGCTGAGCCACATCCCGACGACGTGGGAAGTGCCAAATAGACCACTCGGCAGGTTTTGGCAAGCGCCAATCGCCGACCGCGCCACCCCGGTCGGGATGGATCGCCAGGGCACCCGTAACCTCCCGTGAGAAAAAGCGTTGTACTCGTCCTGGAAATTCCGTAGAGGATAGGAGGTCCTCTTCCATGCTGGCGAAGCGGGCGCGATGATGATAGGGAGGTTCTGCGCACCGGGTGGAGCGCCGAACCCGGGCCGGAAAACTCATCAGAGGAGTCGCCGTGGTCAAGGTGGTGGTGGTGGACGACTCGGCCTTCATGCGCAAGGCCATTCAAACCATGCTGGAAAAGGACCCGGAGATCCGGGTCGTGGGAATTGCCCGCAACGGCCAGGAAGGGCTCGAGCTGATCCGCAAGCACGACCCCGACGTGGTCACCATGGATATTGAGATGCCCATCATGGACGGGCTCACCGCCCTGCGCCATGTCATGATGGAGATGCCCCGGCCGGTGCTCATGGTGAGCTCCCTGACCACCGAGGGGGCCGAGGCCACCCTCAAGGCCATGGAGCTGGGCGCGGTGGACTTCATCCCCAAGCAGCTCTCCAAGGTGTCCCTGGACATCGTCAAGATCGAGAAGGACCTCCAGAACAAGGTCAAGACCGTGGCCGGCCGCCGCTTCCGCGCGCCCGGGGCCATGCGCCCCCGCGCCGCGGCCCCGGCTGCGGTGGAGCGCCCGGCCCTGGCCCGCCCCACGGGCGCTGCCAAGCGGGACGTGGTGGCCATCGGGGTGTCCACCGGCGGACCGCCTGCGGTGCAGAAGGTCCTCTCCCAGCTCCCCGACGGGTTTCCCGCGGGCATCCTCATCGCCCAGCACATGCCGGCCTCCTTCACCGGCCCCTTTGCCAAGCGGCTGGACGGGGTGTGCAAGCTCACGGTCAAGGAGGCCGAGAACGGGGAGCGCTTCGACGCGGGCATGGTCTATATCGCCCCGGGCGGCAAGCACCTGCGCATCGAGCTGCGCGGGGCCGGGTACCGGGTGGTGGTGGCCGAGGAGCCCCGCGAGGCCCTGTACAAGCCTTCGGCCAACGAACTCATGGAATCGGTGGGCACGGTGGTGGGACGCCGCGCCCTGGGAGTGATTCTCACCGGCATGGGCTATGACGGCCGGGAGGGAGTCAAGGTGCTCAAGGAGAAGGGCGGCCGGGCCCTGGCCCAGAGCGACGCCACCTGCGTGGTCTACGGCATGCCCAAGGCCATCGTGGACGCCGGTCTGGCCGACGAGATCGTGGACATCGACGACATGGCCCACGCCATCCAGAACAACCTCTACCTCTGACGCGTGGGCCGGCCTTCAAGCCGGCCGCCTTGGAGGCGTCATGCTGGAACCCGCCCAGATCATCAAACAGCTCTCCTCCACGGACCCCACGGAACTCCGCGAGGCGGCCTTCGCCGCGGCGGATGGCAAGGTGGAGGAGGCGGTTCCCGCCCTGGCCAACCTGTTGCGCAGCTCCAACCTGGGCGTGCAGGAGGCCGCGGACATGGCCTTGCGCAAGATCGGCGGCGGGCGGGCCGTGGCCGCGGTGATACCCTTGTTGCGCTCGGACGACGCCCCGGTGCGCAACCTCTCCATGGACCTCTTGCGGGCCCTGGGCGGCCAGGACCTGCCCGCGGTGATAAAGCTCCTGCACGACGACGACCCGGACATCCGCATCTTCGCCTCGGACATCCTGGGCGCCTGCGACAACCCCATGGCCGTGCCCCCCCTGGGCGAGGCCATGCTCAAGGACCCGGAGGTCAACGTCCGCTACCAGGCAGCGGTGAGCCTGGGCGACCTGGGCCGCCCCGAGGCCGTGCGCTACCTGAACCAAGCCCTGGCCGACGAGGAATGGGTGCAGTACTCGGTCATCGAGGCCCTGGCCAAGATCCGCGACGACACCTCGGTGGGCGCCCTGGTTTCGGCCATGCACAAGAGCTCCGACCTGGTGGCCTCCATGATCGCCGAGGCCCTGGGCGAGATGGGCAACGTCAAGGCCGTGCCCCTGCTCCTGCGCTACATGGACAAGAGCTCCACCGCCCTGCGCAACAAGATCGTCAAGGCCGTGGTGCAGATCCTGGGCGGCCGCTCCCTGAATTTGCTCTCGGCCTCCGATAAGGAGAAGTTCCGGGAGTACCTGCTGGTGGCCCTGGAGGACGAGGAGGAGGACATCCAGGATGCGGCCATCGCCGGCCTGGGATACGTGGGCGGGGCCCAGGCCTCGGCCGCGGTGCTGGCCCTGGCCGAGCGCATGGACCCGGAGCGGGCCACCGAGCGCCTGGAGGCCGCGGTCCGCTCCCTGGCCAACATCGGCCTGACCCCGGCCCTGGAGGCGGCCCTGCACTCCGGCTCGCCGGAGGCCTGCCGGGTGGCGGTGGAGGTGCTCTCCCGTCAGCGCTCGCCCGAGGCGGCCAGGCTGCTCATGGCCGAGTTCTGGAGCCGGGAGCGGGACGTGCAGCGCTCCATCCTGGTGGCCCTCAAGAATTTCAGCGTGGACGGACTGCGCGAGTTCCTGGTGGAGGTCCTGGACAAACACAAGGACGGCACGGTCATCAAGAGCGCCCTCATGGTCCTGGGCGGGCTCACGCCCGACGCCTCGGTGGGCGAGCGGCTGTGCGCCTTCCTGGTCCATCCCTACGACGACGTGAAGGAGGCCGCCCTGGAGGCCTGCATCGCCGTGGGTGGGCAGGAGATGGCCGAGCGGTTCCGCGGGCTCTTCACCTCGAACGACGCGGTGCAGCGCCTCATGGCGGTGTACGCCATGGGTAAGCTGGGGCCGGAGAACTTCACCACCGAACTCAATCGGGCCCTGGAGGACGAGGTCCCGGACATCCGCAAGGTGGCCCTGGAGGCCTTTGCCGGACTGTGCGTCCTGGACCTGCCCTCCAGCCTGCCCTACGTGGTGGCCAAGCTCAGCGACGAGAACCGCGACGTGCGGCTCACGGTGGTGGACATCATGGGCGCCTGCACCGGCCCCGAGGTTGAGCCCTACCTGCTGGAGGCCTTGAACGACGGCGACGACTGGGTGCGGGTGAGGGCGGTGGAGGCCCTGGGGACTCGCCGCTCCCGGGATTCCGTGCCTCGGCTGGTGGAGCTTCTGGCCGAGCCCAACAAGCTCTTGGCCATCAAGGCCATCGAGGCCCTGGGGGCCATCGGCGGCCACGCCGCCTTCCGCTCCCTGCTGGAGATACTGAACACCGACAATCCCGACCTGCACGGACCGGCCGAAGAGGCATTGGAGCGCATCCAGCAGGAGGGCAGCGAGGGTGAGGGAGAGGCGTAATGTCGGCCCTGTTCGCCAAGACCATCTCCCTGGGCAAGGAATTCGTCATCAGCGATGACGAATTCAAACAGTTGCGCGACTACATCTACGGGCAGAGCGGCATCTACATCGCGGACAACCGCAAGTACCTGCTGGAGAACCGGCTGCGCAATCGCCTCAAGCAGCTCAACCTGAAATCCTTCGGGGAGTACTACTACTACCTGCAGTACGATCCGCAGCGCAAACAGGAGCTGAACCGGCTCTTCGAGGTGGTCACCACCAACGAGACCAGCTTCTACCGCAACCCGCCCCAGCTCAAGGTGTTCCAGGACAACGTGCTGTCCGAGGTGGTGGCGGCCCAGCGCAAGAAGGGCGAGAAGAAGCTGCGCATCTGGAGCGCCGGGTGCTCCACCGGCGAGGAGCCCTACACCGTGGCCATGCAGGTCATGGACGTGCTGGGCCCGGAACTGCCGACCTGGGACGTGAAGATCAACGCCAACGACCTGTCCGAGGCGGTCCTGGCCTCGGCCCGCAAGGGGATCTACAACGAGTATTCCCTGCGCACCACGCCAAAGGAGGTGGTGGCCAGGTATTTCGAGCCGGACAACGGGGCGTTCAAGGTCCGCTCCGAGGTCAAGCGGCTGGTCAGCTTCGGCCAGATCAACCTCTCGGACCGGGCCCAGCTGAAACGGGTGGAGCGCTCCCACGTGGTCTTCTGCCGCAACGTCATCATCTATTTCGACGACGAGATGAAGAAGCAGGTCATAGCGTCGTACTACGACAACCTGCTGCCCGGGGGCTTCCTGCTCATCGGCCATTCGGAGTCGCTGCACAACATCTCGCGGGCCTTCAAGCCCATGCACTACCCCGGGGCCATCATCTACCGGAAGGAGGAGTGAGCGAGGCATGGCTGACGACAAGCGCAGGGACAGTCGGCTGGAGAAGAATTTCCGGGTGGAGATCCGGGAGTTCCGTTT
>JAEXTU010000234.1 GCA_023453335.1 Pseudomonadota bacterium
GCCGCATCACGGCAACCCCACCGGGCCGCCCCCCGCGGGGGCCGGCCCTTTTTGCGTCGGGTCGGGGGGACCGGCTACTTGGTCAGGCCGATCTCCTTCTTGATGTACTCGTAGTCGATGGAGGCGGAGACCAGCTGCGCGCCCTGGCGGATCTTGATCACGTCGCGCAGCTTGTGGCGGGAGAGGATGTTCTCCATCTTCTTGGCCACCGAGTAGGTGTCCTCCCGCACGATGATGATGGGGATCTCCAGCACCTCGGAGCGGGTCATGATGATGTCGTTGGGGTAGAGATTGCCGGTGAGGATGAGGCAGGGGCAGTTGCCTTCCAGCGCCACCAGCTGCACGTCCGCCCGGTCGCCGCCCACGATGACCGCGGAATTCTTGTTCTTGCGGAAGTGGGTCATGAAGTTGTCGACCTGCATGGTGCCGATCAGGAAATTCTCCACGACCTTGTCCGCCTTGTTGTGGGCGGAGATGACCTTGCCGCCCAGGCGCTCGGCCAGGTCGGAGACCTTGATGGCGCCCATGAGCGGGTCCTTGGGGATGATGCCGATGACCTTGATGCCCACCCGCTCGAAGAAGGGTTTGAGCATGGACTCCACCTCGTCCATGAAGGTGGGCGGGATGTCGTTCAGGACCACGCCCAGGAGCTGGTCGCCCAGGGCCTCCTTCATTGCCAGCAGGTAGTCGTACTTGAGCTCGTTGTCGAAGCGGTCGATGACGATGGACTTGATGCCCAGGGTCTTGACCACCGAGATGCCGTCGACCTTGCAGTACTTGCCCGAGTACATGGAGCCCGAGCCGGCCACGATGGTCACGTCCTTGCCGGCGCTAACCTTGGCATAGGCGTCCGAGATGGCGGGCATCAGGTTCTCGCACTGGCCGCTGAAGGCCTTGACCTTGAAGTCCTGGGTGACCAGGACCGGGGTGAGCAGGTCGGGCTCGGCCTCGATCTTGAGGATCTTCTGTACGAAGTGGGCGTCCTCGTCGCGCAGCTTGCCCTCGATCTCCCGGGGCACCGCGCCGACGGGTTTCATGTAGGCCACCGACAGGTTGTCCTTCTGGAACTTGAGCCCCAGGCCCATGATGACCATGTTCTTGCCCGAGAACCCGGAGGTGGAGCCCACGTAGATACCAGCCATGTCGTCCTCCTGATCTTCCTTCGGCGCGTTGCCGTATGTTCGTGCTACACGTTTTTTCAGTGATTGAAAATGCGGCCGGCCGACGGGAATCAACCGTTCGCCGGGGCCTCGTTGCAGATGGTGACCCGCACGTCGGCCACGATGGCCCCGCCCGGATGCGCCAACACCGGGTTGAACTCGGCCTCCAGGATCTGCGGGAAGTCCAGGGCCAGCTGGGACATGGTGAGCAGGATGTCCTCGATGGCGTTGAAGTCCACCGGCTGCTCCCCGCGCACCCCGCGCAGGAGCGGGAAGCTCTTTATTTCGCGGATCATCTGCTTGGCGTCGTCCATGGACAGGGGCACCAGGCGGATGGCCACGTCCTTCAGCACCTCCACGTAGATCCCGCCCAGGCCGAAGAGGATCATGGCCCCGAACTGCGGGTCGCGCTTGAACCCGATGATGCACTCCTTGCAGCCCTTGGGGGCCATGCTCTGCACCAGGCAGCCGGTGATGTAGGCGTCGGGCCGCAGGCTCTTGGCCCGGGCGGTGATGTCGTGGAAATTGCGGGCCACCGCGTCGGCGTCGCCCAGGTTCACCTTCACCCCGCCCACGTCGCTCTTGTGGCTGATCTGGGGCGAGGCGATCTTGAGCACCACCGGGAAGCCGATCTGCTTGGCCGCGGCCACGGCCTCCTCGGAGGTGCGGGCCAGGATGGTGTTGGGGATGGGCAGCTCGTAGGCCTTGAGCAGCTCCTGGGCCTGGAATTCCACGACCTCGCTGCACCCCTGGATGCGGGCGGACTCCAGGACCTTCTCGGCCCGGGCCTTGTCCCGGCGGTAGCAGACCTGCACCGGCGCGGACCGCGTCCGCCACTCGGAGTACTGGAACATGGTCTCGATGGCGGCGATGGCCGGCTCGGGGAAGGCGTAGCAGGGAATCCCGGCCCGGGTGAGGATCTCCTCGCCGGGCTTGACCCGCTTGCGGCCCATGAAGCAGGCGAAGACGGGCTTGTCGCAGGTCCGAGCCACGTCCACGATGGCCTGGGCGGTTTCGGGGATCTGCACCGAGGCGGTGGGCGAGAGCAGCACCAGGATGGCGTGGACCATGGGGTCCTTGGCCACCACCTCCAGGGTCTTGCGGTAGCGGGCCGCGTCCGCGTCGCCGATGATGTCCACCGGGTTGTAGATGGAGGCGAAGGCCGGCAGGAAGGCGAGCAGCTCGTTGACCGTGGTGGAGGACAGGGAGCCCATGATGAGCTTGGACTTCTCGGCCGCGTCCGCGGCCAGGATGCCCGGGCCGCCGGAGTTGGTGACGATGGCCAGCTTGGGGCCCGCGGGCAGGGGCTGGTTGGAGAAGGCCAGGGCCAGGTTGAAGAGCGAGGACACGTCGCGCACCCGGATGATGCCTGCCTGGTGGAACGCGGCCTGGTAGGCCTGGTCCGAACCGGCGATGGCCCCGGTGTGGCTGGAGGCGGCCTTGGCCCCGGCCGCGGTGGTGCCGCTCTTGATGAGGATCACCGGCTTGACCGCGGTCACCGCCTCGGCGGCGCGCATGAAGGCCGCGCCGTCCTCCACGCCCTCCATGTAGCCCAGGATGACCTTGGTCTCGGGGTCGTCCCGGAGGTATTCGAGCATGTGGGATTCGTCGATCACCGCCTTGTTGCCCAGGGACACGAACTTGGAGAACCCGATGTTCTCGCCCATGGCCCAGTCCAGGATGGCCACGCAGAGCGCGCCGGACTGGGAGAAGAAGGCGATGTGCCCGGGGTTGGGCTGGTCCGCGGCAAAGGAGGCGTTGAGCTTGGCCCCGGTGCTCATGAGCCCCAGGCAGTTGGGGCCGAGCAGGGCGATGCTGTGTTCCCGGGCGATTTCCACCAGCTTCTGCTCAAGGTAGTAGCCTTCGCGGCCCACCTCCTTGAAGCCGGCGGTGATGACCACCGCACTCTTGACCTTCTTGGCCGCCAGTTGTTCCATGGCCCCGATGACGTGGGCCGGCGGGATGCAGATGACCGCCATGTCCAGCTGGTCGGGCAGGTCGGCGATGGAGGCCACCGCGGGCAGGCCGAGCATCTCCCCGCCCTTGGGGTTGACGGGGTAGATTTTTCCCGCGTAACCGGCCTGGATCATGTTGGAGAGGACGCTGTGGCCTACCTTGCCCGGAACGGCCGATGCGCCGATGATGGCGACCGATTCCGGGGCGAACAGGGCGTCAAGGTTGAATGTCGGCATACGTGAAAGCGGAGTACGCTCATGGATCAAAGGTTGGAAACTCTACAGGTATCTATTTCCCATAGCTTTTCGCAAGTCAAGTTGCTCATGACCGCGCTCACGCACTCCTCCTGCGCCAACGAATGCCCCTGCGAGACCGGGCACAACGAGCGGCTGGAATTCCTGGGCGACGCAGTGCTGGAGCTGGCGGTCTCCGAGGAGCTGTACCGGATGTTCCCGGACACGGCCGAGGGTGCGCTCACCCGGATGCGGGCGCGGCTGGTGAACGAGCCCACCCTGGCCGAACTGGCCCGGGAGCTGGGCATCCCCGCCCTGCTCCAGCTGGGCCGGGGCGAGGAGATGCAGGGCGGCCGGGACCGGCCGGCGCTCTTGGCCGACGCCCTGGAGGCGGTGTTCGGGGCGGTGTTCCGGGACGGGGGCTACGCCGCGGCCGCGGCCTGCGTGCGGGCGGTGTTCGCCGGGCGCTGGCCGCAGGAGCCCCTGCGGGCCCGGACCAAGGACGCCAAGAGCCGGCTGCAGGAGGAGACCCAGTGCCGGTTCAAGGCCCGGCCGGTGTACACCCTGGTCTCGGCCGACGGGCCGGAGCACGAGAAGGTCTATGCGGTAGAGCTGGCCCTGCCCGACGGCCGGCGCATCAATGCCTCGGGGCCGAGCATCAAGAAGGCCGAACACCTGGCTGCGGAGCAGGCCCTGGACCTGCTGGCCCGGGACGGGGAATGAGCGGGGACCCGCGGCGCAGCGGCGCGCGCGGGTGCGGCAGGGATCCGGCAGGGGGAGAAGG
>JAEXTU010000239.1 GCA_023453335.1 Pseudomonadota bacterium
GTTCAGGAGGGAAAGATAAGGCCGGGGGCGGGGAAGGCAAGGGGAGGAGGGCATTGACGTGACATAGCAAGATTGCTATAAACAGGACATGGAACACCCCTGGATCGTGGAGTTCGCAGACGACGGCGTGGAGGCCGAACTCAGGGCCATGCCCAAGGACATCCAGGCGAGATTCTTGCGGATCAGCGCGCTCTTGAAACTGCATGGTCCGTTTCGGGTGGGCATGCCGTATGTGCGGCACGTGCGGGACAAGCTGTGGGAGGCCCGGATGAAGGGCCGGGACGGCATTGCCCGCGGCTTTTACGTGGTCGTCACCGGCCGGCGGGTGGTCATGGTGCGTTTCTTCGCCAAGAAGACCGCCAAGGCCCCGGTCCAGGAAATCGAGCTGGCCCTGCAACGGGCAAGGAAGGTTCTCGATGGGTAGGCGCATCGAAGAGGTCCAGGAGGAACTGCTCCGCGACCCGGAAATCCAGAGGGAATACGAAGCGCTGGAGGAGGAGTTCGCGGTGGCCTCGGCGCTCATCGCGGCGCGCGCGCGGGCCGGGCTGACCCAACAGGAGTTGGCCGAGCGCATGGGCACCACCCAGTCCGCGGTGGCCCGGCTGGAGTCCGGCCACCCCCTGCCCAGCCTGCGCAGCCTCCTGCGCTACGCCGCGGCCACCGGCTCGCGGTTGGACCTCAAGTTCGTGGCCCGACAGTCCGGCCAGAGGCAGTAACCGGGGCAGCTCACCAGATTTCCTTCCCCATCGGCCGCCCCCAGTCCAGCTTGTCGTGGCGGTTCCCCGGGGTGATGCGGCTGACCAGTTCGTCCAGGTCGCAGCACTGCCGGGTCTGCTTGGCCGGGGCCGGCTCGCTTTCCGCGCCGGGAGCGGGTTCGGGCTTCGGTGCGTCCATGGGGTTTTCTACCATCGCGGGTCCCTTCCCAACAACTTCTCGGCCTCGGTGCGGGGCAGGGGTTTGGCGAAGAGGTAGCCCTGCCCGTAGTGGCAGCCGAGCTGGCGCAGGGTGGCCAGCTGCTGCTCCGTCTCCACGCCCTCGGCGATGATCTGCTTGCCCAGGGAGTGGGCCAGGCCCACGATGGTCTGCACGATGGCCATGCTCTCCGGGTTGTCGTGCATGGCGCGCACGAAGCTCATGTCCACCTTGAGGAAGTCGAAGGGGAAGCGGGTCAGGTGGGAGAGGGACGAGTAGCCGGTGCCGAAGTCGTCGATGGCCAGGGTCACGCCGAGGCCCTGGAAGGCGCGCATGATCTCCAGGGCCTGGGCCACGTTGCCCATGACCCCGCTCTCGGTGACCTCCAGCTTGACCGATGCGGGATCAATGCCGGTGCGGTCCAGGGCGGCGGCCACGTCGGCCACGATGCCCGGCTTCTGGATCTGGCGCACGGCCAGGTTCACGGCCACCGACAGAGCGGGGAATGCGGGCAGGCCGTCGGCCCAGGCCTTGGCCGCGGCGAAGGCGGCGTTGAGCATGTGCTCGCCCAGGGGCACGATGAGCCCGGTCTCCTCGGCCAGGGGGATGAACACCCCGGGGGGCACGACGCCGCCGTCGGGCCTGCGCCAGCGGGCCAGGGCCTCGAACCCGGCAATGCGGCCCGCGGCCAGGTCCACCAGGGGCTGGAAAAAGGGCTCGAACTCCCTGGCCTCCACCGCCTTCTTGATGAGGACCTGGAGCTGGAACTGCTCCGAGGCCTCGAAGTGCATGTCGGGGTCGAAGACCACGCAGCGGCCCGCGCCCAGGGCCTTGGCCCGGTACATGGCGGTGTCCGCGTCGCGCAGCAGGTCGCCGGGGTCCTCGCCGCCCAGGCCCAGGGCGATGCCGATGGCCGCGGTGGCGAAGAGCTCGTTGCCGTCCACGGAGAACGCGGGCTCCAGGGCGTCCTGCAGGGCCTCGGCCAGGGCCAGGGCCTGGGGCGCGTCGTCCACCGGGTCCAGGAGGATGCCGAACTCGTCGCCGGAGAAGCGGGCCAGGGTGTCGCCGGGGCGCATGAGCGGGGCCAGGCGCGCGGCCAGGGCCAGGAGCAGGTGGTCGCCCACCGCGTGGCCCAGGGAGTCGTTGATGTGCTTGAAGCGGTCCAGGTCCAGCAGGCACACGGCGAACGGCTGGCCCGAGGAAGCGGCGGCGCGGGAGGCCTGGCCGGCGCGGTCCAGGAACAGGGTCTTGTTGGGCAGGCTGGTGAGCCCGTCGTGGAAGGCGTCGTGCAGGAGCTGCTCCTCGGCGCGGCGGCGTTCGGTCACGTCCGCGGCGTAGAGGTGCGCCACGCCCAGGCCGGGCAGGGGGTGGTAGGTCCAGGTGAACACGTGGCCGGCCACCCGGTGCTCCACCTCGTAGCGGCTCTGCCCGGTGGCCAGGCAGGCGGCCACCAGCTCGGCGTGCTGCTCGGGCAGGAACTCCTGCAGGGTGGTATTGGTGTGTTCCAGGAAGGCGGCGGTGGCCACGTTCTGGTAGGTGAGGCCGCCCACGTCGGCGGAGAGCACCGGGAAGGGGCTGGAGCGGGGGAAGGCGGCCAGGCGCTCGATCTCCTGCTGCTGCTCCTTGAGTTCGGTGAGATCGACGATGACAGCAAACGCGCCGATGAGCCGGCGGTCCAGGTCATAGAGCGGGGCCACGTCGTAGCGCACATGCACGGTGCGGTCGGCGAAATTCCTGGAGGAGACCTCGATGCCGCGGAAGGGACGGCCCTCGCGCATGCAGCGGCCGGTGATGGTCTCGTGCCCGGGGTCGCCGTAGAAGAACTCGGCCAGGGTCATGCCCAGGTAGTCCCCGGGCTTGCCCGGCCGTTGGTAGAGGTCGAAATAGGGCCGGTTCACGTAGGTGAGGCGCTCCTCGCGGTCCACCACCAGGCAGGGCACGGTGAGGCCGTCCAGCAGGCCCTGGGAGAAGCCGTGCCGGTGCTTGATCTGCTCCACCATGCCGTGCAGGCCCTCGTAGAGGAAGGCCAGCTCCTCTCCGGAGATGGCCCGGCACTGGGCCCCGTAGTCCCCGGCCGCCCCCAGGCCCGCGGACACGGGCCCGCGGCGCCCGGCGGGGGCCCCCCCCCC
>JAEXTU010000250.1 GCA_023453335.1 Pseudomonadota bacterium
CACCTACATCGGGGCCATGCCCGGCCGGGTCATCCAGGGCATCAAGCAGGCGGGCGCCCGCAACCCGGTCTTCGTGCTGGACGAGGTGGACAAGCTGGGCGCGGACTTCCGCGGCGACCCGGCGTCCGCGCTCCTGGAAGTCCTGGACCCGGAGCAGAACCACACCTTCTCCGACCACTACCTGAACGTGCCCTTCGACCTGTCCAAGGCCATGTTCCTGTGCACGGCCAACACCCTGGACACCATCCCCGAGGCCCTGCTCGACCGCATGGAGACCATCCGCATCCCGGGCTACACCGAGCAGGAGAAGATCGCCATCGCCCGCACCTACCTCATCCCCCGCCAAGCCAAGTCCAACGGGCTCAAGCCCCGGGACATGGCCTTCTCGGACGAGGCCCTGTCCCGGGCCATCCGCGAGTACACCCGGGAGGCGGGCCTGCGCAACCTGGAGCGGGAGATCGGCGCGGTGTGCCGCAAGCTGGCCCGCCGCAAGGCCGAAGGCCAGCAGGGTCCCTTCAAGGTCACGGCCCGCACCCTGGAGACCTATCTCGGCGCGCCCCGCTTCAAGGACGACGAGATGGAGAAGGTCCTGCCCCCGGGCGTGGCCCTGGGACTGGCCTGGACCCCCTACGGCGGCGAGATATTGCACATCGAGGCCAGCACCATGCCGGGCAAGGGCAAGCTCACCCTCACCGGCAAGCTGGGCGAGGTCATGAAGGAGTCGGCCCAGGCCGCCCTGTCCTATGCCCGCTCCCGGGCGGACCGCTTCGGCATCGACCCGGACTTCCTGGACAAGACCGACATCCACATCCACGTGCCCGCCGGGGCCACGCCCAAGGACGGCCCCTCGGCCGGCGTGACCCTGGTCACCGCCCTCATCAGCGCGCTCACCAACACCTCGGTGTGCGCGGACATCTGCATGACCGGCGAGGTCACCCTGCGCGGCCGGGTGCTGCCGGTGGGCGGCATCAAGGAGAAGATCCTGGCCGCCTCGGCGCACGGCATGGAGCGGGTCATCATGCCGGTCCTGAACAAGCGCGACCTGGAGGACATCCCGGCCGAGCTGCGCAAGAAGCTCTCGGTGTCCTTCGTGGAGCACGTGGACGAGATCTGGCCCCTGGCCGCCATCACCACCGGCACGGTCCGCCCGGACCACGCCCCGCCCGCGCCGGCCAGGCCGGCCAAGCCCAAGAAGGCGGCCAAGGCTCCGGCCCCGGCCAACCAGAAGAAGCCCGCGGCCAGGCGGCCGGCCCGGCCCGCAGCCCGGGCCTAGGCGGCGTGGAGCGCTCGAAGAGAAGAACGGGCGATTCGTGAATCGCCCCTACGGAAGAAGGCCAAGCCGGGCGCGCCAGCACGCGCCTCTTCTGTAGGGGCGGTTCGCGAACCGCCCTGCCTTGCGGCAAACGCAAACAAAAGCCCCCGCAATCTCGCCGATTGCGGGGGCTCCTGCTTTCCGTTCCAGCCCGCCCTACTCGTACCGCTCGTCCACGGTCCGCTTGGTCTTCCCGAAGGTGCGGGGCAGGCTCATGGGGTCCACCAGCTCCACCTCCACCCGGGCCAGGAGCGCCTTGTGCAGCACGGCCGAGACCTTGCGGGCCAGGTCCGCGTCGCCGCCCGCCTGGGCCTCGGGCCGGCGCTCCACCTTGAGGGCCAGGTGGTCCTTGCCCTCCTGCCGGGTCAGCACGATCTGGTACTCGCTGGACAGCTCCTTGAACTTCTCCAGCACCTCGGCGATCTGGCCGGGGTAGATGTTCACCCCCCGGAAGATGATCATGTCGTCGGAGCGGCCCAGGATCTTGTCGTGCCGCGGCAGCCGAACCCCGCAGGCGCAGTCCCCGGGGATGAGCCGGGTCAGGTCCCGGGTGCGGTAGCGGATGAGCGGCGCGGCCTGCTTGGAGAGCGTGGTCACCACCATCTCCCCCACCTCGCCCGGGGCCACCGGCGTGAGCGTCTCGGGGTTCAATATCTCCAAAATATACATGTCCGCCCAGTAGTGGATCCCGTCGTGCGCCGCGCACTCCAGGCCCGCGCCCGGGCCGTACAGCTCGGTCATGCCTGAGATGTCGAAGCTGTGCTCAAGGCCCAGCATCTCTTCGAAGCGCCTGCGCATCTTGGGCGAGTGCGGCTCGGCCCCGAAGATGCAGGTGCGCAGCTTCATCTTGTCGCGCAGCCCGTACTTCTCCACTTCCTCCCCGAGCAGCAGGGCCATGCTCGCGGTGGAGCACAGGCAGGTGGCCCCCAGGTCGGTGAGCAGCTGCATCTGGATCTCCATGTTGCCCGGCCCGATGGGCAGGGCCATGGCCCCGAAATGCTCGCACCCCAGCTGGAACCCCGCGCCCGCGGTCCACAGGCCGTAGCCCACCGCCACCTGCACCCGGTCCAGGGTGGTCAGGCCCGCCAGCTCGTAGCAGCGCGCCATCATCACCTTCCAGGTGTCGATGTCCGCCTGGGTGTAGGCCAGCACCTTGCGCTTGCCCGTGGTGCCGCTGGAGGCATGGATGCGCACCACCTGCTCCTCGGGCATGGACAGGAGCGGCAGGGGATAGCCCGCGCGCAGGTCCTCCACCGAGGTGAGCGGCAGCCGGAGGAGGTCGTCCAGGCTGCGCACGTCGCCCGGCGCGAGCCCCGCGGCCTTGAACTTCTCCCTATAGGCCGGGCACCCGGCAAACGCATGGGCCACGGTCCATTTGAGGCCGTCCAGCTGGATGACGGCCAGGCGCTCGGCGTCCAGGTCGGGCAAGAAGCGGTAAGGCATGGTGAAAACCGCCATCGGTTACACATGAGGCGAGAACCTTGTCGGAACGCTGGAAAAAACGTACCAGGGGGCTCGGCCCCGCGGCCGGGAGACTCTGCACCAAAACAGGACGGGCTTCAACCGGCATGACCTTCGCCGAACTCTTCCCCTGGCTGGCCGGCCTGCTCGGCCTCATCCTGGGCAGCTTCGCCACCGCCTGCGTGCACCGCTACCTGGCCGGCCAGACCGTGCTCGACCCGCCCCGCTCCTACTGCCCGCACTGCCAGAAGCAGCTGGTCTGGTGGGAGAACATCCCGCTGGTCTCCTACCTTGTGCTGCGCGGCCGCTGCTCCTGCGACAAGCGCCTGCCCATCGGCCTGCGCTACCCGGCCATCGAGGCCGCCTGCGGGGCCTTTGCCGTGGCCTATGCCGTGAAGTGCGGCCCCACCCCGGCCTTCCTGGTCTACCTGGGCTTCGCCGTGGCCCTCACCATCGCCAGCTTCGTGGATTTCGCGGAGTACATCCTGCCCGACGGCATCACCCTGGGCGGGACCGCCGCGGCCCTCATCTGCGCCCCGCTCTTCCTGGGCATCGAGCTCTTCGACTCGGCCCTGGGGGCCATCCTGGGCGCGGGCCTGTTCTGGGCCCTGCAGGTGGGCTACCGCCTGCTGCGGGGGAGCGAGGGCATGGGCACCGGCGACATCAAGCTCATGGCCCTGCTCGGCGCGCTGAACGGCTGGCAGGCCCTGCCCTTCACCATCCTGGCCGGGTCCCTCACCGCCCTGGCCGCCTCCCTGGCCTACCTGCGCAGCAAGGACGCCGACGGCATGAGGACCGCGGTGCCCTTCGGCCCCTTCCTCAGCCTGGGCGGCCTGCTCGCCCCCCTGCTCGCCGACCGCGTCTCCGCCTGGTACCTCGGCCTGATGTAGGCCCCGCCTCCCCTGCCGGACCATACCCCCGGGACCTCCCTTCCGGGACGATTACCCGGGAAAAGTCACGATTCTCTATTGTGTTATTCCTAGCATAGTGTATGGTTCGCTATGGCGAAATCTCCCTATGGCGTGTCAGGGCGCGAAGGCGCCCCCAACCGGGAACCGGTTAGGTCTTTGGGCCGGACGGGCGCAGGCGGACAGCTCCGCCCGACCCCTGGCTCCGCTCCGTTCCCCAAGCAAGGAGGATCTCGATGAAAATCCTGCGCCGTGATTTCCTCAAACTCTCCGCGGCAGCCGGCGTGGCCGCGGCCTTCGGGGGCTTGGGCTTCAGCCTGAGCCCGGCTCAGGCCGCGGCCCAGGAGTTCCGGCTCAAGGGCATGAAGCAGACCACCTCGGTGTGCTGCTACTGCGCCGTGGGCTGCGGGCTCATCGTCCACACCGACCCCGCCTCCGGCCGCTCGGTCAACGTGGAGGGCAACCCCGACCACCCGGTCAACGAGGGCTCCCGCTGCGCCAAGGGCGCCTCCATCTGGCAACTGGCCGAGAAATCCCCCCGCGTGCTCAAGCCCATGTACCGCGCGCCCTACAGCGACGTGTGGGAGGAGAAGAGCTGGGACTGGATGCTCGACGCCATCGCCAGGCGCACCAAGAAGTCCCGCGACGCCAAGTTCGCCTTCCAGAACGCCAAGGGCCAGACCGTCAACCGCACCGAGGAAATCGCCCACGTCGGCTCCGCGGCCCTGGACAACGAGGAGGCCTGGCTCATCCAGGCCATCATGCGCCACCTGGGGCTCACCTACATCGAGCACCAGGCCCGCATCTGCCACAGCTCCACGGTGCCCGCCCTGGCCGAATCCTTCGGCCGTGGGGCCATGACCAACCACTGGAACGACATCGCCAACGCCGACGTGATCCTCATCATGGGCTCCAACGCGGCCGAGAACCACCCCATCTCCTTCAAGTGGGTGACCAAGGCCAAGGAGCGCGGCGCCACCCTCATCCACGTGGACCCGCGCTTCTCCCGCACCTCGGCCAAGTCGCACCACTACGCGCCCCTGCGCCCGGGCACCGACATCGCCTTCCTCGGCGGCATGATCAACTACATCCTGCAGCATGACCTGTACTTCAAGGAGTACGTGGCCGAGTACACCAACTGCGCCTTCATCCTGACCAAGAACTACGGCTTCAAGGATGGGATGTTCGCGGGCTACGACCCCAAGGCCAACAAGTACGACAAGAAGGCCTGGGCCTTCGAGCTGGACGCGGACGGGGTGCCCAAGAAGGACCGCACCCTCAAGCATCCCCTGTGCGTGTTCCAGCAGCTCAAGAAGCACTATGCCCGCTACACCCCGGAGAAGGTCTCCGCGGTCACCGGCACCCCGCTGCCCGACCTGCTCAACGTCTACAAGCTCTACTGCGCCACCGGCAAACCCGACAAGGCCGGCACCATGCTCTACGCCATGGGCCAGACCCAGCACACCGTGGGCACCCAGAACATCCGGACCATGGCCATGGTCCAGCTCCTGCTCGGCAACATCGGCATCGCCGGCGGCGGGGTGAACGCCCTGCGCGGCGAGTCCAACGTGCAGGGGGCCACGGACCACGGCGTGCTCTACCACATCCTGCCCGGCTACCTGGCCCAGCCCCAGGCCGCCCAGAACACCTTCGCCACGTACAACGAGAAGTACACCCCGGTCACCCACGACCCCAAGAGCGTCAACTGGTGGGGCAACTTCCCCAAGTATTCGGCCAGCTACATGAAGTCCGTCTTCCCGGCCATGGCCCCGGACAAGGCCTACGACCTCCTGCCCAAGCTGGACGACGGCCAGGACACCTCCTGGCTGGTGCTCTTCGACCAGATGCGCAAGGGCCGCTTCCAGGGCGCCTTCATCTGGGGCCAGAACCCGGCCTGCGGCGGGGCCAACGCCCAGAAGAACCGCGAGGCCATGGGCACGCTGGACTGGATGGTCAACGTCAACATCTTCGACAACGAGTCCGGCTCGTTCTGGAAGGGGCCGGGCATGGACCCCAAGAAGATCAAGACCGAGGTCTTCTTCCTGCCCTGCTGCGTGTCCATTGAGAAGGAAGGCTCGGTCACCAACTCCGGCCGCTGGTCCCAGTGGCGCTACGTGGGTCCCGAGCCCATGGGCGAAACCAAGAGCGACGGCGAGATCATGTGCCTGCTGGCCGCCCGGCTCAAGGCCCTCTACGCGGCCGAGGGCGGCCCCCTGGCCGAGGCCGTGACCGGCATGAACCTGGAGGGCTGGACCACCGCCGGCCACTACGACCCGCACAAGGTGGCCAAGCTCATCAACGGCTACTTCCTGGAGGACAAGAAGATCGGGGACACGGTGTACAAGGCCGGCACGCTGGTGCCCTCCTTCGCCCTGCTCCAGGCCGACGGCTCCACCTCCTCGGGCAACTGGATCTTCTGCGCCTCCTACACCGACAAGGGCAACATGGCCGAGCGCATGAGCCGCGAGCAGACCGACATGCAGGCCAGGATCGGCCTGTTCCCCAACTGGACCTGGGCCTGGCCGCTCAACCGCCGCATCATCTACAACCGCGCCTCGGTGAACATGGACGGCAAGCCTTGGGACGCCAAGCGCCCGGTCATCGCCTGGGACGGCGCCAAATGGGCGGGCGACGTGCCCGACGGCGCGTACAAGCCCGGGGAGAAGTACCCCTTCATCATGCAGACCGAGGGCCACGCCCACATCTTCGGCCCCGGCCGGGTGGACGGCCCCTTCCCCGAGCACTACGAGCCCATGGAGAGCCCCCTGGCCAAGCACCCCTTCTCCCCGGTACGCGCCAACCCCATGGCCCTGCAGTTCAAGGAGGAGTACAAGGCCGCGGCCGATCCCAAGTTCCCCATCGTGTGCACCACGTACCGCTGCACCGAGCACTGGCAGACCGGGGTCATGACCCGGCACAACCCCTGGCTCCTGGAGACCATGCCCCACGTCTGGTGCGACATCAGCGTCGAGCTGGCCAAGAAGCTGGGAGTCAAGAACGGCGAGATGGTGGAGATATCCAGCGTGCGCCACACCCTCAAGGCCGTGGCCATGGTCTCCGAGCGCATCCGGCCCCTCACGGTCATGGGCAAGGCCACCCACCAGATCGGCCTGTCCTGGCAGTTCGGGTGGCAGTGGCCCCCGGACGGCAAGGGCGGCGACTCCGCCAACCTGCTCACCCCCTCGGTGGGCGACGCCAACACCGGCATTCCCGAAACCAAGGCCTTCATGGTCAACGTGCGCAAGGCCTAAGGAGGTAGCCAGCCATGCCCAAGAGCATCTTCGTCGACCTGTCCCGGTGCATCGCCTGCCGCGGCTGCCAACTGGCCTGCAAACAATGGAACATGATGCCGGCCGAGGAGACCACCCAGACCGGCACCTACCAGAACCCGCCGGACCTCTCGGCCAAGACCATCCGCCTGGTGCGCTTCACCGAGCACAAGGTGGACGGCAAGCTGCGCTGGCTGTTCTTCCCGGAGCAGTGCCGGCACTGCATCAACCCGCCCTGCAAGGCGGTGTCCGACTCCTACGTGCCGGGGGCCATCACCCAGGACGAGCAGTACGGCTGGGTGCAGCACACCCCGCTCTCGGCCAAGCTCACCGAGGCCCAGCGCCAGGAGGTCAAGGAGGCCTGCCCCTACAACATCCCGCGCTGGGACAAGGCCGACGGCATCCTGCGCAAGTGCACCTTCTGCTGGGACCGGCTGCCCCAGGGCCTCAAGCCCGCCTGTGTGGCCTCCTGCCCCACCGGCACCATGAACTACGGCGAGCGCAAGGAGATGCTGGACCTGGCCAAGGCCCGCCTGGCCGAGGTGAAGAAGGAGTTCCCCAAGGCCATCCTGGTGAACCCGGACGACGTGAGCGTCATCTTCCTGGCCCACGTGGACCCCAAGCTCTTCTACGCCAACCTCATGGCCGACGCGGGCGACTCCCTGCCCCTGACCCGCAAGGCCCTCTTCGCCAAGCTCGCCGCGCCCCTGCGGCACCTGGCCTAACCTGACCTGAAACAAAGAGCGCCGCGTCCCGCAAGGGGCGCGGCGCTCTGCTGTTGCCGCCCGGCCAGCCAAGAGGGCGGTTCGCGAACCGCCCTCTTACCCGCGCCGCCCCCGGAAGAAAGCCCTGCCGGACGCGCTGGCGCACCCCTCTTCTGTAGGGGCGATTCACGAATCGCCCGGCTTTTCGCCTTCCTGCTTCACCCGCCGCCGCCCGGCCAGGTCGCCTGCCGGCAGGCACAGCC
>JAEXTU010000307.1 GCA_023453335.1 Pseudomonadota bacterium
GCTGCCCCGGGGGGGGTGGCGGGCTGGGCGGCTGCTGCGGCGTCCCCCGGGCCGGTGGACGTGATCGAGCACCTGGGCGCGTTCATCCCCGGCGACGTGAACCTGGTGGACGAGAACGGCAAGCCGGTGCGGACTGGCGACCTGCTGGGCCGGCCCATGGTCCTGGTCCCGGTCTATTATTCCTGCCCCAACGCCTGCAACATCCTGCTCGGCAATCTGGCCACCATCCTGCCCAAGACCGGGCTGGTCCTGGGCCAGGACTATTCGGTGCTCACCGTGAGCTTCGACGACCGGGACACCCCCGAAGTGGCGGCCAGGCGCAAGCGGGAGATCCTGAACCCGGTGGCCAAGAAACTGGACGCCACGGCCTGGCACGCCCTGACCGGGACCGCCCCCGAGGTGAAACGGCTCCTGGACGCAGTGGGCTTCGGCTATTCCCGGGACGGCGTGGCCTTCAAGCACCCGGTGGCGCTCATGGCCCTCTCGCCCACCGGCAAGATCGTGCGCTACCTCTACGGCGAGACCCCCCTGCCCTTCGACATCGCCATGGCGGTCACCGACGCCGCGGCCGAGAGGCCCGGCTTCTCCATCCGCCGCGCGGTGGCCTTCTGCTACACCTACGACCCTGAGGGCCGGCGCTACACCTTCGACCTCATGAAGGTGGCGGGCGCGGGCGTCCTGGTCGCCCTGGGGCTCTTCGCCCTGTTCCTGGCCCTGGGCGGCAAGAAGAAGAACCGCACGGGAGCATAGGGAGTTCCCATGGCCCACGCCGACACCGCGCCCCAGAGCTTCCTTGCCGACGGCACGAGCCTCAAGTCCTGGGTATTCTCCACGGACCACAAGCGCATCGGGCTCATGTACCTGGCCCTCATCCTGCTCATGTTCACCGCGGGCATGACCCTGGGCTTCCTCATGCGCCTCAAGCTCATGACCCCGGGCAACACCCTGCTCTCGCCCCAGACCTACAACGCGGTGTTCACCCTGCACGGGGTGATCATGATCTTCCTGGTGGTCATCCCCAGCATCCCGGCCTCCTTCGGCAACATCATCATGCCCATGCAGATCGGGGCCAACGACGTGTCCTTCCCCAGGCTCAACAACTTCTCCTGGTGGCTGTACGTGATCGGGGCGGTGACCGCGCTGGTGTCCATCTTCACCGGCTCGGGGGCCCCGGACACCGGCTGGACCTTCTACGTGCCCTTCAGTTCGCGCACCACCACCAACGTGTCCATCGCGGTCGTCGCGGTGTTCATCCTGGGCTTCTCCTCCATCCTCACCGGGCTCAATTTCATCACCACCATCCACCGGCTGCGCGCGCCCGGGCTCACCTGGCGCCGGCTGCCCCTGTTCGTGTGGTCCCTCTACGCCACCGCCTGGATCCAGGTGCTGGCCACCCCCATCCTGGGCATCACCGCCCTGCTCATCTTCGCCGAGCGGGTGCTCAACATGGGGCTGTTCGACCCCACCCGGGGCGGCGACCCGCTCATGTACCAGCACCTGTTCTGGATCTACTCCCACCCGGCGGTGTACATCATGATCCTGCCGGCCATGGGGGTGGTCTCGGACATCATCCCGGTGTTCGCCCGCAAGAAGATCTTCGGCTACTCCATGATCGCGGGGTCCAGCCTGGCCATCGCCTTCGCCGGCTCCCTGGTCTGGGCCCACCACATGTTCACCAGCGGCATGAGCGACACCGCGGTGCTGGTCTTCTCCCTGCTCACCTTCATCGTGGCGGTGCCCTCGGCCATCAAGGTCTTCAACTGGCTGTCCACCCTGTACAAGGGCTCCATAAGCCTGGAGCCGCCCCTGCTGTACACCCTGGGCTTCATCTTCATGTTCTCCATCGGCGGCCTCACCGGCCTGGTGCAGGGAGCGGCCGGGGCGGACATCCACGTGCATGACACCTACTTCATCGTGGGGCACTTCCACTACGTGATCTTCGGAGGCACCGGCCTGGGCCTGTTCGCGGCCATGCACTTCTGGTTCCCCAAGGTCTTCGGCCGCATGTACCGCCGCGGCCGGGCCATGGCGGCCTTCTGGCTGCTCATTGTCGGCATGAACGTGCTCTATTTCCCCATGTTCGTCCTGGGCCTCATGGGCATGCCCCGGCGCTATTACGACTATCTGCCCCAGTACGCCTCCTGGAACCTGGTTTCCACCATGGGCTCCTGGTTCGTGGTGGCGGGCATCCTGCTCATGTTCTGGAACCTGTACCAGGGCATGCGGCGCGGCCCGGCGGCAGGGGACAACCCCTGGCAGGCCGCCTCCCTGGAGTGGACCCTGGCCTCGCCCCCGCCCACCCACAACTTCCCGGTGGAGCCGGTGGTCGAGCACGGGCCCTACGACTTCCCCGAGGTCGCGGCCCATGAGTGAGATGCCCAAGGACTACGCCGCGGCCAAGATGGGCATGTGGCTGTTCCTGTTCACCGAGGTGCTGCTCTTCGGCGGGCTCTTTTTGCTCTATTCCGCCTACCGCCACCGCTACCCGGTGGAGTTCCACGAGGCGCACCAGGCCCTGGACCTGGTCCTGGGCGCGGTGAACACCGTGGTGCTCATCACCTCCAGCCTCACCGTGGCCCTGGCCATCTCCGCCCTGCAGCGGGGGCGCATGCGCCACTGTTACGTGTTTTTGGGCGCCACTGTGGGCATGGCCCTGCTCTTCCTGGTGAACAAGTTCTTCGAGTGGGGGGCCAAGTTCCAGCACGGCATCTACCCCGGGTCCGAGCACCTGGCCCACCTGCCCAAGGCCGAGAACCTGTTCTACGGCCTGTACTTCTCCATGACCGGGCTGCACGGGGTGCACGTGGTGGTGGGCGCGCTGGTGCTCTCCTGGGTGATGCTCCAGATCAGGCAAGGCCGGGTGACCCCGGCCGAGTACGTGACCCTGGAGAACGCCGGCCTGTATTGGCACCTGGTGGACCTGGTGTGGATATTCCTCTTCCCCCTCTTCTATCTGATAAGCTAGGGCTGACAAGCTGAGGCACACCATGGCGCACGACACCGGCACCCACGCCTCGCATCCCCTGGGCTACGGACTGCTCATCGGGATCTGGGCCGCGCTCATGGTCCTCACCGCCACCACCGTGGCGGTGGCCCAGGTGGACCTGGGCTTCCTGAACATCGTGGCCGCCCTGGGAGTGGCCACCGCCAAGGCCTCCCTGGTGGTCTTCGTGTTCATGCACCTCAAGTACGAGAACCGCACCCTGAAGGGCATGGTGGCCCTGGCCTTCGTGATCCTGGCCATCTTCATCGGGTTCACCTTCTGGGACGTGGGGCTGAGGTAGGCCATGAACCCGCAGATCACCGACGCCGTGGCCAGCGTTGATCGCACCTTCCTGTTCATCTTCGGGGTGAGCGTGGTGGTCCTGGTGGGGATCACCGCGGCCATGATCTGGTTCGTGTTCCGCTACAGCCGCACCCGCAACCCCAAGCCCGCGGACTTCGACGGCAACCTCTTCGCCGAGATTCTCTGGACCGTGCTGCCCACCCTGCTGGTGCTGGGCATGTTCTTCTCGGGCTGGTCCAGCTACCGCGCCCTGCGCGACGTGCCCCCCGGGGCCATGGTGGTGAAGGTCACCGCCCGCATGTGGTCCTGGGGCTTCGAATACGCAAACGGCAAGAAGAGAAACATGCTCTGGGTGCCGGTGGGCGAGCCGGTGAAGCTGGACATGATCTCCACCGACGTGATCCACGGCCTGTTCATCCCGGCCTTCCGCATCAAGCAGGACGTGGTGCCCGGCATGGCCACCTATGCCTGGTTCAAGGCCGACACCCCCGGGGACTACGACCTGTTCTGCTCGGTGTACTGCGGCCTGCAGCACGCCAAGATGCTGACCACGGTCAGGGCCGTGCCCAAGGCGGAGTTCGAGAAATGGCTGGCCGAGGCCCCGGCCGCCGGCGCGGGCGGGGCGGGCAAGGCCCTGCTGGACCAGAAGGGCTGCCTGGGCTGCCACTCCCTGGACGGCTCGCCCGGGGCCGGCCCCACCTTCCAGGGCCTGTTCGGGCACCAGGTCACCCTGGTGGGCCCGGAAGGCAGGGAGTCCACGCTCACCGCGGACCGCGACTACCTACGCCGGTCCATCGTGGGCCCGGACCCCGGGCTGGTGAAGGGCTACGAAGCCATCATGCCCATGTACGAGGGCCAGCTCACCGGCCAGGAACTGGACCAGATGCTCGACTACCTGGAGAAGGGCGACGCGCCCCAACTCGACGGCCGCGAGGTGGCCGACCAGCAGGGCTGCCTGGGCTGCCACTCCCTGGACGGGACCATCGTGGCCGGGCCGAGCTTCAAGGACCTCATGGGCTCCACGACCAAGCTCGTGCACGGCGGCTCGGTGCACGAGATGACCGTGGACCGGCAGTACGTCCTGGACCTGCTCAAGGACCCGGACAGCTTCCGGATCAAGGGGTACGACCCCATCATGCCCGCCTACCCCGGGCTGTCCGAGGCGGAACTGGACGCCCTGGTGCGCTTCCTGGAGTCCCTGTCCTCGCACGCCACGCCGTCGGAGCACGGCGGGGGCACGGGGCATCCCGCGCAATGATTTCGGCCCTGCTGCGGCTCTTTCGGCTGCGCCTGGGCCTCTTGGCCACCGTGGGCGCCCTGGCCGGCTACGCCATGTACCGTCCCGCGCTCGACGCCCGCCTGGGCCTGGCCTGCGCCGCCACCCTGGTCCTGGCTGCCGGGTGCTCGGCCCTCAACCAGGTGCAGGAGCGGGCCGAGGACGCCCGCATGGCCCGCACCCGCACCCGCCCCCTGCCCGCCGGGCTGATCCGGGTCCCCCTGGCCCTGGGGCTGGCCCTGGGGCTCCTGGCCGCGGGCCTGGCCCTGGCCGCGGCCTGTTCCCCGGCCGCCGCCGGGGTGGGCCTGGCGGTGGCGGCGCTCTACAACGGCCTGTACACCCCGCTCAAGAAGCACACCGCCCTGGCGCTCTTGGCCGGCGGCCTGGCCGGGGCCGCGCCTCCGGTCCTGGGCTGGGCCGCGGCGGGCGGCGGTCTCCCCGCCCTGCCTCCCCTGGCCGTGGCCGGGGTGCTCTACGTCTGGCAGGTTCCCCATTTCTGGCTCCTGGCCTGGCGGCAGCGCGAGGACTACGCCGCGGCCGGGTTCAAGGCCCCCGGCCCCCTGCCCTACCGCGGCCGGCTGCCCCTGGCGGTCTGGCTGGCCGCCTACTGCGCGGCCCTGGCCTTCGTCCCCGCGTTCAACCTGGTGGACTCGGCCCCGGCCAAATGGCTCTGCGTGGGCCTGGCCGCGGCCCTGGCCGCCGGAGCCAAGCCCATCCTGGACCGCAACCGCCTGGGGCTGGCCCTGGTCAACGCCTCCATGCTCATCTTTCTCTGCGGCCTGGCCCTGGACACATACGCCCTGGCCTTTTGACCTGAACGGTTAAACAACTACTTCATTTTTGCCCTGCCTTGACGTAGGGTCGTTGGGTGGAGTTCCCATGAAGACACCGACGCCCCCTGTCTCGGGCCAACCTGTTCCCGGTTCCGACCTGACCAACGCCCTGTCCATTCTCGACGCCCTGGACGCCCTGGTCTACGTGGCGGACATGGACACCGGCGAGATCCTCTTCGCCAACCGCCGGGCCCGGCAGGACCTAGGCCAGGACCTGGTCGGCCAGACCTGCTGGAAGGTGCTGCAGGAGGACCAGGCCGGGCCGTGCGCCTTCTGCACCAACCACCTGCTCCGGGACGCGGCGGGCAATCCTGCCGGACCCCACACCTGGGAATTCCGCAACACCAAGAACAGCCGCTGGTACCACATCGTGGACCAGGCCATGACCTGGTCCGACGGCCGCCTGGTGCGCCTGGAGATCGCCACCGACATCACCGACCGCAAGGCGGCCGAGGATGAGCTCAGGGCCAAGAACGAATTCCTGAACTCCATCTTCCGCAATGCGCCCTACGCCATGCTCCTGGTCAACCGGGAAGGCCGGGTGGCGGACGCCAATCGCGCGGCGGAGAGCCAGGCCGACAGGCCGCGCCAGGAACTGCTCGGCCTGCTCGGCGGCGAGGTGATCCACTGCCTGAACGCCTCCCTGCCGGAGGGATGCGGCCGCACCCCGAACTGCACCGCCTGCCCGGTGCGCACCCGGGTGGAGCAGACCTTCGCGACCGGGGAGGGCAGCTACAATGCCGAGGCCAGCCTGGACGTTCTCCAGGGCGGCACGGCCCGCACCGTCCATTTCCTGGTATCCACCGAACTGGTCCATCTGGCCGGGGAGGACCAGGTCCTGCTCTCCCTGGCCGACATCACCGAGCGCAAGCGGGCCGAGGCGGCGCTCAAGGAGAGCGAGGCCCGCTTCCGGGCCCTGTTCGAGAACGCCCCCCTGGCCTACCAGTCCCTGGACGAAACCGGCCACTTCCTGGACGTGAACCGCAAGTGGCTGGACGTGCTGGGCTACGCCAAGGAGGAGGTCCTCGGAACGTGGTTCGGCGACTTCCTGGCCCCGGGTTTCCGGGAGCACTTCGACAAGAATTTCCCCATGTTCAAGCAGGCCTGCATCATCGACGGCGTGGAGTTCGCCATGGTGTGCAAGGACGGCAGCCACGTCACGGTGTCCTTCAACGGCCGGGTGCAGCTCGACGCCGCCGGCCACTTCGTGCGCACCCATTGCATATTCACCGACGTCACCGAGCGCCGCCACGCCGAGGCGGCGCTCAAGGAGAGCGAGGCCCGCTTCCGGTCGGTGGTGGAGGCCACCCCCCTGGGCATCCACTTCTACGAGTTGACCCCGGACGCCGAGTTGGTGTTCGCCGGGGCCAACCCGGCCGCGGACAAGATCCTGGGCCTGCGCCATGCGGACATGGTGGGCCTGACCATCGAGCAGGCCTTCCCCACCCACCGCAACACCGAGCTGCCCGCCATCTACCGCCGGGTGGCCGCCCACGGCGACCGCTTCGCGGCCGCGGAATACACGTACGAGGACCCCCGCCTCTTCGGGGACTTCGACGTGTGGGCCTTCCAGACCTCGCCGGGCCGCATGGCCGCCATGTTCATGGACGTATCCGAGCGCAAGCGCGCCTCTGCAGAGCTGCTCAAGGCCAAGCTGGCGGCCGAGGAGGCCAACCGGGCCAAGAGCGAATTCCTGGCCACCATGAGCCACGAGATCCGCACCCCGCTCAACGGGGTCATGGGCATGCTCCAACTGGCCGCGGGCGAGGACCTGCCCCCCGAGGTGCAGGGCTGGCTGGGCACCGCCCTGCACTCCAGCCGCAACCTGCTGCGGGTGCTCTCGGACATCCTGGACCTCTCCCGCATCGAGGCCGGGGCCATGCTCATCACAGCCGAGCCTTTCCCCGTGGAATCGGTGCTCGCCCCGGTGGTGGAGGCCTTCCGGCCCGAGGCCATGGCCAAGGGGCTGCGCCTGGAGCTGGCCGTGGACCCCGCGGTCCCCGGCCGGCTGGTGGGCGACCCCGGCCGCATCCGCCAGGTGCTCTTCAACCTGGTGGCCAATGCCGTGAAGTACACCGAAGAGGGGAGCATCCGGGTGGAGGCCTATACCCTGCCCCGGTTCGCCCGGCCGGGCACGACCGCCCTGCACCTGGTGGTGGCGGACACCGGCCTGGGCATTGCCGACGAGCAGCTGCGCCGGGCCTTCGAACCCTTCACCCAGGTGGACGGCTCGTCCACCCGGCGGCACGGGGGAACCGGCCTGGGCCTGGCCATCGTGCGCCGGCTGGTGGCCCTCATGCAGGGCACCCTGGCCTTCTGCAGCGAACCCGGCAAGGGCACCGAGGCCCATTTCACCCTGTACCTGCCCCAGGCCGAGGCGCGCCCCATGCCGGCGCAGGCGCCACCGGCCGGGCCCGTTCCCGCGGCCCGCATCGCGGGAGCAAGGGTCCTGGTGGTGGAGGACGAGCCCGTGAACCGGATGGCCGTGACCCGCATGCTCCAGAAGCTCGGCCTGGTCCCGGCCGCGGCGGCCAGCGGCCCCGCCGCCCTGGAGCTCCTGGCCCGCCAGCCCTTTGACTGCGTGCTCATGGACATCCAGATGCCGGAGATGGATGGGGTGGAGACCACCCGACGCATCCGCAAGGCCGCGCCGGGGACCTGGAACCCCCGCCTACCGGTGCTGGCCCTCACCGCCCACGCCATGAAGGGAGACCGCGAAAGATTCCTGGCCGCCGGGCTGGACGGCTATATCGCCAAGCCCGTCGATCTCGAAGATCTACGGCATGCTATAGAACTTGCCCTGGCCGGCCGATAGGGAGGCTGGGACCACACGCTTTTATCCAATCATTCAACTGTACTTTGTCTGGCGGAATTCCCTTTTTTGCTGTATGGCGAATTCCGTCATCAACAACTACCACATATCAATGGATATACATCAACCGTAGGCCAAACATGAATATCAAGAACCGCATCTACCTTTCCATTCTGGTCCTGTTTTTCATTGCCGCCGGCATGTTCGCCGCCACCTGGATCATCTCCGCGAGCCAGGAAACCGACGGGTTGTGCATCAACCTGGCCGGCCGGCAGCGCATGTTGCTGCAAAAAATGACCAAGGAGCTCTGGGAGCTGGAGCTGGCCCGCGGCAGCGCTTCGGCCGACAGCAAGCTCATCGATCCCGCCACCATCACCAAGGCGGTGCGCGCCAGCATCGCGGTCTTCGAGAAGACCGACGACGCGCTGGCCCGGGGCGGGGCTGCGCCCACCACCCTGGATCCGTCCGGGGACACGGCCCAGGTCCCGCGCGCCTCGGCCAAGGCCGCGGCCCTGCTGGGTCAGGTCGACGCCCTCTGGAGGCCCTTCAAGGCCGACGCGGAGTCCGCCCTGGACAAGTCCGATCCCGCCACCATGGCCAAGGTCCAGGCCGCCAACGCCGGGCTGGCCAAGGCCCTGAACCTGGTGGTGGACCAGATGCAGGCCGAGGCCCAGGGCAAGGTCACCACCCTGCTCGCCACCCAGGCGGCGTGCGTGGTCCTGGCCCTGGTCGGCGCCCTGCTGGTCCTCTACAACATGCGCTTCCAGGTCATCGCGCCCATCGAATCCCTGCGCGACTATGCCCGGCGAGTGGCAGGCGGCGATCTGGCCTGCGACATCCAGGGCCGCTTCATCCATGAACTGGCCATGCTCAAACAGGACGTCTGCTCCATGGTCGACGACCTGCGCCGGAGCATGGACGAGTCCAAGGCCAGCTCCGAGGAGGCCCACCGGGCCACGGCCGAGGCCAACGCCGCGCTGGACGAGGCCCGGACCCAGGAGACCAAGGTGCAGGGCCTGCTCACCTCCATCTCCGAGGCCGCGCTCCGCGCCGGGAACATCTCCCGCAAGGTGTTCGCGGCCATCGAGGAGCTGACCTCCCAGGTGGACCTGGTGAACTCCGGGGTGGAGGTGCAGCGCGACCGCATGACCGAGACCGCCACCGCCATGGAGGAGATGAACGCCACCGTGCTGGAGGTGGCCCAGAACGCCGGCTACGCCGCATCCAGCGCGAGCCACTCCAAGGAGAACGCCACCACCGGCGCCGCGGGCGTGCGCCGCGCCGTGGACTCCATCCGCCACATCGAGGCCCGCATCCTGAAGCTCAAGGAGACCATGGCCCGCCTGGGCCAGGAGGCCGACAACATCGGCCGGATCATCACCGTGATCACCGACATCGCGGACCAGACCAACCTGCTGGCCCTCAACGCGGCCATCGAGGCGGCCCGGGCCGGCGACGCGGGCCGGGGCTTCGCGGTGGTGGCCGACGAGGTGCGCAAGCTGGCCGAGAAGACCATGACCGCCACCAAGGAAGTGGGCGACGCCATCAGCAACATCCAGTCCCACGCCAAGGAGAACGTCACCGCGGTGGAGGCCGCGGCCCAGGACATCGTGGCCAGCACCGAGGCGGCCACCGAGTCCGGCCGGTTCATGGAGGAGATCGTGCGCATCGTGGACGAGACCGCGGGCCAGGTCCAATCCATCGCCGCGGCCAGCGAGGAGCAGTCCGCGGCCAGCGAGGAGATCAACCGGGCGGTGGCCGAGGTCACCCGGGTGGCCAGCGAGACCGCCGAGGGCATGTCCCGCTCCGCCTCGGCCCTGCAGGAAGTGCACAGCCTGGTGGAGGAACTGGACGCCATGATCCAGGGCATGGCCGGGGTCAAGGAGGGCAAGGACTCCACCGGCGCCCTGAGCGGCAGCGGCGACTTCATCCCCTGGACCCCGGCCCTGTCCGTGGGCATCGGCTCCATCGACGAGCAGCACAAGGTCCTGGTGAAGCTGATCAACGAACTGCACACCGCCATGCGGCAGCGCCAGGGCAATACGGTGATGGCCGACGTGCTGGGCCGGCTCAAGGACTACACGGTCAAGCACTTCAAGTACGAGGAGAAGCTCTTCGAGCAGCACCGGTATCCTGAGGCCGACACCCACTCCCAGGTCCACTCCAAGCTCGTGGAGCAGGTCCTGGACTTCGCCGAGGCCTTCCGCACCGGCCGGGCCACGGTGAGCATGGACCTGTTGCGCTTCCTCAAGAGCTGGCTCACCGACCACATCATGGGCACGGACAAGAAATACACTCCCTTCCTCACGGCCCGCGGCGTGCGGTAGGCCGGCGGCCGGAAATCACCGGTGGACGGCCTTCCTTTTCCCCGGAGAATGTGACATTCAACAGACAAGAAGAGGCACATCCCAAACCCGGTACGACGATGCCCCTGCCCAACCTCGGAACACTCAACCTGCGCGACGCGCCCAAGATCTCCGACCAGGAGTTCAAGGAGTTGCGCGATTACATATACTCCCTCACGGGCATCGACATCCCGGCCGAGCGCAAATACCTGCTGGAGAACCGCCTGGGCCCGCGGCTCAAGGAGCTGGGCCTCAAGAGCTTCGCCGACTACGCCCGGCACCTGCGCCTGGGCACCGGCCGCGACGCCGAGTTGGAGAAGCTCTTCGAGAAGGTCACCACCAACGAGACCAGCTTCTTCCGCGACCAGAAGCAACTGGACGTGGTGCGGGACAAGATCCTGCCCGCCATCATCGACAAGCAGTCCAAGGGCGCCAAGGAACTCAGCATCTGGTGCGCGGGCTGCTCCTCGGGCGAGGAGCCCTACACCCTGGGCATCATGCTGCACGAGATGCTGCGCATGGCCATCATCGGCTGGCGCATCCGCATCACCGCCAACGACCTCTCCCCGGCCATGCTGGCCAAGGCCCGGGCCGGGCTCTACAACGACTACGCCATCCGCACCACGCCCAAGGACATCCTGGACCGCTATTTCGCCAAGGAAACCGGCGGCTACCGCATCCATCCCAAGGTGCAGAAGCTGGTCAGCTTCGGGCCCATCAACCTGAACGACTCCCTGGCAGTGAAGCGGGTGCCCAAGTCCCAGGTGGTGTTTTGCCGCAACGTCATCATCTACTTCGACGACGAGATGAAGAAAAAGGTCATCTCCGGCTTCTACGACAACCTGCAACCCGACGGCTACCTGGTGCTGGGGCACTCCGAGAGCATCCACAAGGTCTCCCGGGCCTTCACCCCCATCATGCAGCCCGGCGGCATCGTCTACCAGAAGCAGGGCTGAGGCCCGGCGCAGGAAACGGAGAAGGCACGTGTACAGGCTCTGCACCGAACACCTCGAACCCGGCATGGTTCTGGCGAAGAACCTGGCCGGGACCGACGGCAGCGTCTTCCTGTCCGCCGGGCAGGAGCTCTCGGCGGAGCACATCGCGACCCTCCAGGACATGGGGGTGGCGGAGGTCCTCATCCGCTTCCCGGGCAACTTGCCCGACCCCGACACCCTGGGCCGCCTGGCCGTGGCCTACGCCCGCCGCTTCTTCCTGTACGTGGACTCGGACAGCCCGACCATGCAGGCCCTGTTCGAGGCCAGCGCCCAGCGCACCTACGCCGCCCTGGACAGGGGCTGGACCATCCCCTGCGCCGACGAGCTCATGGCCAAGAACGTGGAGCACCTCTCGGACCTGTACCACCGGGACGTGGGGCAGCCCGCGGACATCGTGGCCCACGAAAACCAGCTGGCCTCCTTCCCGGACATCTATTTCCGCATCAAGGAGGTGCTGGACTCGCCCACCAGCTCGGCCGCCGACGTGGCCCGGGTGGTCGAGAACGACGTGGCCCTCTCGGCCAAGCTGCTCAAGCTGGTGAACAGCCCGTTCTACGGCCTGTCCTCGGCTGTGGACTCGGTGACCCGGGCCATCTCCCTGGTGGGCGCGGGCGAGCTGTCCAACCTGGCCCTGGGCATCACCGCCATCAATTTCTTCAAGGACATCCCGCCGGAACTCATGGACATGAAGACCTTCTGGCGGCATTCCCTGTCCTGCGGGGTCTTCGCCCGGCTGGTGGCCTCCCACATCCCGGGCCTGCCCCCGGACCGCTTCTTCACCGCCGGGCTCCTGCACGACGCCGGCCGGCTCATCGTGTTCAAGAACCTGCCCTACGCCTCGGTGGAGGCCATGCTCTTCGCCCGCCACAACATGCTGCCCCTGGTGGCCGCCGAGCGGCGGGTGCTGGGCTACGACCACGCCCAGGTGGCCGAACTCCTGCTCTCCTCCTGGAAGTTCCCGGCCACCCTCACCGCGGCCATCGCCCACCACCACGACCCGGCGGCCTCGCCCTCGCCCAAGGACGCCGCGGTGGTGCAGTTGGCCGACAACCTGGCCCACGCCGCGGCGGTGTCCGCGGGCGGAACCTACGTGCTGCCCGGCCAGGACCGCACGATCTCCGACCAGTTGGACCTCGACCCCGGCATCCTGGTCGAGCTCATGGACATCCACGACCAATCCATCGCCGACCTCTCGGCCGTATTCCTGCGCTAGCCACCCTGGACGAATTCTCTCGTGACGCCCGCACCGCCCAAGCCCATCCGCTACGACGTCTCCTTCATCAACCCCTTCCTGGAGGCGGTGGTCTCGGTGCTGGGCACCATGGCCAGCGTGGCCGCCACCCCGGGCAAGCCCTACATCAACGCCGCGCGCACCTCCATCGGCGACGTGACCGGGATCATCGGCATCACCGGCCAGAGCGCGGGCACCATG
Organism: Pseudomonadota bacterium; assembly: GCA_023453335.1. Lineage (GTDB taxonomy): Bacteria > Desulfobacterota > Desulfovibrionia > Desulfovibrionales > Desulfovibrionaceae > UBA6814. Next base: position 12,980 of record JAEXTU010000307.1, read on the forward strand.
TCCCTCACCCTGTCCACGGGCGCCATCCTGCTCATTGTGAACAACATGCTGCACGAGAGCTACACCGAGCTGAACGACGACATCGCCGACGCGGTGGGCGAGCTCACCAACATGATCGCCGGCCAGGCGCGCATGCACCTCTCCCAGCAGGGCCTGAACTTCACCGCCTCCACCCCCTCGGTGGTCATGGGCAAGGGCCACCGCCTCTCCCACGTGAGCGGCTCGCCCATCCTGGCCATCCCCTTCTCCACCGAGGGCGGGGACCTGGTGGTGGAGGTGGCCTTCGCCGACGTGGCCGGGGTCGCCGCGGACCTCTCCCGCGCCTAACACCGGCCATGCGCCGCATCTCGCCCCTGTCCACCCGCTCGGAGCACGGCCGGATGGCCGTGGTCGACCGCCAACTCATGGCGGAGAAGGCCCGGCAGGCCGCGGCCAACCCCCGGCTCCGCGAGATCCACTGCTTCCACGCCGTTGATGACGCGCCCCTGCAGCGCATGCTCAACGCCCTGCAGCCCGGGACCTACGTGCAGCCGCACCGCCACCTCACCCCGGCCAAGGACGAGGGCTTCGTGCTGCTGGCCGGCCGGGCCGGCATCGCGGTGTTCGAGGAGGATGGGACCCTGCGCGACAAAAACCTGGCGCTGCTGGACCAGGCGGCCGGGGTCCTGGCCGTGGACGTGCGAGCCGGGGCCTGGCACTCCCTGGTCTGCCTGGCGCCGGACACGGTGCTCTACGAGGTCAAGAACGGCCCCTATTCGCCGGTGGACGACAAGGATTTCGCGCCCTGGGCCCCGGCCCCGGACACGGCCGCGGCCGTCCCCTGGCTGGACGCCCTCGTGGCCCGCTTCCGCTCCCGCTTCGGCCTCACGGACTGAGTTTCCCCCGCGCCGCCCGCACCTGTTCCAGGGTGTCCCGAAACTCGGGCCGCCTCGGCGCCAGTTCCACTGCCTGGCCGGCCAGCCGTTCGGCCTCCTCCAGGTCCTCCTTCCGGGTGAGGAGCAGCCAGGCCAGGTTGTTGCGCGCCTCGGCGTTGTCCGGGAGCAGGCGCACGGCCTCGCGATACGCCTCCTCGGCCTCGCCGAGCCGGCCCAGGCCGAACAGGGCGTTACCCAGGAAGAGCCGGGCCAGGGGCAGGCGGCGGGCCGCGGCCCGGTACTCCCGCACTGCGGCCTCGGCCTCGCCCCGGGCCTCGTCGGCCTGGCCCAGGGCCAGGTGCTCAGCCGGGGACAGGGGGTCGTCGTGGATCACGATGTGCCCGCACCCCGCGGCGCAGGCCAGCAGGGCAACGGCCATGGCGTGGAGAACGGTGCGCCTCACGGCCGGGTGACCTCCAGGGTCCAGTTGTCCGCCCCGGCCCACTGGGCCAGGAAGGAGGCCCAGGGGACCAGGAGCCCCTGCTCCCGGCCGGAGTTCAGCACCGCGCCCTGGGGCCGGTAGCCGGTGAGCACCGCGAAGTGGAAATACCTCACCCCGGCCAGGCCCTGGTCCAGCATGAGCACCAGGGGCCGGCCGGCGTCCACCGCGGCGGTGAGGTCGGCGGGGGTTCCCCGGAAGAAGCGGGAAGAGAGGCCGCGGCCCCGCGGGTACAGGGCCAGGTCCAGGCTCACGCTGCCCCGCAGGTCCGGCCGGAACACCGCGCTCGCGATCTCCTCCGGGGTGGCCGGATCGCCCAGGAAATTGAGCACCCCGGCCAGGGAGGCCGGACCGCACTGGTAGTCCTCCTGGGCGTGGAAGGGCACCCCGGGCACCGCGTTGCCGACGGCCGGGGGGACGAACCCCGGGGGCAGGGAGGCGCAGGCCGCCAGGGCCAGGCACAGGGCCGCAAGCAGGCCCGCCCGGCTCCGCCGCGAGACGGAGGCCGGGCGGTCCCTGCGCAGTCTGGGCATGCCGGGCTCAGCGGATGGTGATGGTCTTGTCCTCGATCTTGAGGATCAGCACCACCAGGAGCGCGATGATGACCAGGGCGAGCACGACGCCGACGGCGTCGCCCCCCGCGCCCAGGGCGTCGAGCTGCCCGGCCAGGCGGTGCATCTCGTCGTCCGAGAGCAGGGCCAGGCGCGAGGATATCTCCGCCCGGGTGTAGCCCAGGGCGGCCAGGCGTTCGGTGACCGCCTTGTGCTCCAGGGCCTGGGAGACCACGGCCAGGTCCGAGGCGTGGACCGCGGCCGAGGACAGGCCCGTGGGCACGAAGCCGGCCTCCACCCGGGGCACGAAGGCCAAGAGCGACATCACCGCAATGAGCAGCACCGCGGTCCGGCGCATGAGCGCGGTTTGCAGCAAGGCATGCATGGGAAACTCTCCTCCAGGACGGCGGACGGCCGGGTCCGGGCTAGCTCTTGGAAATGGCTTCCACCGGGCAGGAGTCGATGGCCTCGCCCACGCAATCGGCCCCGGAATCCGGCGCCTTGACCTTGGCCTTCTCCTCCTCCTCGTTCATCTCGAACACCTCGGGGCACAGTTCCGCGCAGGTCCCGCAGCCGATGCACTCTTCTTCGTTGATCACGATGGCCATGGTCTCTCCTCCCTGGCATGGGTCAATGCACAACGGCCGGGGCGGGCCGCCGCCCCGGATTCCTTCCTCGCCGGTCGCGCCCGGCGAGGCCCTTATACTCCCCTGGCCGCAATTTTCAATCCCGGCCGGGAGGTTCACGGAGACTGGCGCGGGGGGACGGGACGGCGGCGGACCACCTCCAGCACCTCCCCCCGGCCGGGCCGCTCCAGATAGCACTCCTCCACCACGTAGGCGTCGGGGGTCTTGTCCCCGTCCGGGCCTGCCACCCGCTCCCAGAGCTTGGCGTAGCGGCGCTTGTAGTCGACCCAGGTGACCTCCATGGCCCCGCGGTCCGGCTCGGGCAGGCCCCAGGCCCGGGCGTCGTCGGCCACCTTCTGCCGCTCCCGCTCGGCCAGGCCGCTCTCCACCAGAAAAACCACCGGGGTCAGGGGCACGTAGCCCAGGCCCACCACGAAGGCCGCGGCCTGGCTGGCGCCCTGCGTGGCCAGGTCCACGCTCTCCGCGTGGTCCATGGCCTTCTGCTCCTCGCTGTGCACCCGCCGGAAGCGGAGCACCAGGCGATAGCCCAGGTAGCGCTCGAACTGCTCCTCCATCCGGTAGTACTTGAGGGTGCGGGTCATGAGCTCGGACACGTGGCCCAGGTAGACGCCCCGGGGCAGGATCAGCACGCCGGCGCCGGTCTCCCGGGCGCGCAGCAGGCAACCGAACAGGGTATCGTAGGGAGCGCGGCCGGTGGAGTCCCCGGCGCGGCAGACCACGTTCACGTAGCCCTCCCCGGCGGTGGCGTTGACCGCAGGCAGGGCGCGCGAGGCGCTGCGGAAGGCATCGGCCCGGTCCTCGTAGCCGCGCAAGGGCTGCTTGCCGCAGGCCGCCCCGGCCAGGGCCAGAATGAGCAGGCCAATGCCCAACAGGGGCCGGCGCAGGGAGTGGGTCGGCGGGGCGGGCATAGGTTCTCCGGGCCGGAGACTACCAGCTTCCCGACATAGATACAACGGCGGAAACAGCGCAGGGGCGCCTAGGCGGGGCGCCCCTGCCGTTGGGGTCGGCCCGGGGGAGGGCCGGAGGGGTATGGCCCGGAGGGGTCGGGCCGAGGGGAAAGAGGCTGGGGGGCCTCCAGGGAATCGCTGGGGGAGCTAGTGTTCCAGCCAGGTCTGCAGGTCTCCCACGCCGACCGGCAGGGGCCGGAAGAAATCCACGCCCAGGTCGTCGCCAGCCACCCAGCGCACCAGGCAGGACACGTTCTCGGTCAGGCCCTGGCCGCAGGCGATGCACAGGTTGAGCACCAGGCGCTGCCCTTCGGCCCACACGCTCCCGCGCATCCGGTGCGGGACCCGCAGCCGCGCGCCGCGGTAGTTCACGTAGATGAGGTCGGCCGGGCAGCGGCGGTCGCGGTCCACCACCTCGCTGCGGTGGTTGGCGGCGTAGGCGCGAAGCTCCATCCTGCTGTTCAGGGTCTCGGACTCGTGGCTCCCGTGCATGGCTCGACCTCCTCGGACTCGTGATGTTGAACGAGTATTTTACAAGACCCGTGCCAGCCCGCCATGCCTGCGGCGCGGAATTGCCGCCCAGGTATTTCCGCATGTTACGTGCGCGGCCCTGGCCCGGCGGCCCCCAGCCCGTCCACTCCTTCTGGAATCGTCCACTCCCGTTGGACAGGCGTCCACCCCGGGACGACACCCTTGGCGCCCCTGGCATATGGGGGCCACTTGGGCTACAAGGCGGCAACGCCGCCGCCCGGGCGGCCCAACCACGCCATCGCCATGCAGAAAAAACAACGCGCCGCCGACATCTTCGCCCGCCTGCGCCGCCGCTACCCGCGCACCGAGCCGGCCCTGGACCACGGGACCCCCTGGGAGCTCCTGGTGGCCACCGTGCTGGCCGCCCAGTGCACCGACGCCCGGGTGAACACCGTGACCCCGGAGCTCTTCCGCCGCTGGCCCGGACCCGCCGAGCTGGCCCGGGCGGGCCAGGCCGAGCTGGAGGCCGTGGTTCGGCCCACCGGGTTCTTCCGCAACAAGGCCAGGAACCTCATCGGCGCGGCCCAGCGGGTCATGGCCGCCTTTGGCGGGCAGCTGCCCCGCAGCATGGCCGAACTCGTCACCCTGCCCGGGGTGGCGCGCAAGACCGCCAACATCGTGCTCTCCAACGCCTTCGGCATCCACGAGGGCGTGGCCGTGGACACCCACGCCAAGCGCCTCTCCTTCCGCCTGGGGCTCACGAGATCGGAGGACGTGCTGGCCATCGAGCGCGACCTCATGGCCCTCTACCCCCGGGAGGACTGGGGCGAGGTGAACCACCTGCTGGTCTACTACGGCCGCGAGGTGTGCCAGGCCCGCAAGCCCCGCTGCGGGGCCTGCGAACTGGCCGACATCTGCCCCAGGAACGGGGTGGCCTCCAAGGGGACGACGTGATGCAGCCCGGCGATTTCCTGCTGGAGGCCTCCGACGGCGCGGCCCGGGCCGGGACCCTCATGACCGCGCACGGGGCCATCCAGACCCCGGTGTTCATGCCGGTGGGCACCGTGGGCAGCGTGAAGAGCGTGGACCCCGATGACCTGGCGGGCGCGGGCGCCCAGATCATCCAGGGCAACACCTACCACCTCTACCTGCGGCCGGGCGACGACCTGGTGGCCCGCCTCGGCGGCCTGCACCGGTTCATGGCCTGGGACCGCCCCATCCTCACCGACTCCGGCGGGTTCCAGGTCTTCTCCCTCTCGGCCCTGCGCAAGCTCACCCCCGCGGGGGTGGAGTTCCGCTCCCACCTGGACGGCTCGGCCCACTTCTTCAGCCCGGAGAAGGTGGTGTCCATCCAGCGCAACCTGGGCTCGGACATCATGATGGTGCTGGACGAGTGCCCGCCCTACGGCGCGGACCGGGACTACTTCGCCCGCTCCCTGGAGCTGTCGGCCCAGTGGGCCGCAGCCTGCCGCGCGGCCTACCCGCAGGGCTCCGGGTCCCAGCTCATGTTCGGCATCGTGCAGGGCGGATTCCACGAGGATTTGCGCGCCGAGAGCGCGGCGCGCACCATGGAGATTCCCTTCGAGGGCTACGCCCTGGGCGGGCTCTCGGTGGGCGAGTCCAAGCCGGAGATGCTGGCCATCATGCGGCACACCGCGCCGCTGCTGCCCGCGCACAAGCCCCGCTACCTCATGGGCGTGGGCACCCCCCTGGACATCCTGGACGGGATCGAGGCCGGCATCGACATGTTCGACTGCGTGCTGCCCACCCGCAACGCGCGCAACGGCACGCTCTTCACCAGCCAGGGCCGGGTGAATATCAAGCGCGCCGAGTACCGCGAGGACCCGGGCCCCCTGGACCCGGCCTGCCCCTGCCCGGCCTGCACCCGCTACTCCCGGGCCTATTTGCGCCACCTCTACGTGTCGCGGGAGCTGCTCTCCTACCGCCTGAACACCATCCACAACCTGCGCTACTTCCTGGACCTGGCGCGGGGCGCTCGCCGGGCGGTGCTGGAGGGCCGGTTCGCCGCCTACAAGGCCGGGGTGGAAGCAGCCTACGGCGGGGCGCAGGCGTGAGCCGAGTCCGGGGGCTGCTGGCCGCCTTCGGCGGCCTGTGCCTGGGCCTGCTGGCGCTGGGGGCCGCGGCCCTGCTCCTGGCCGGGACCTGGCTCACCCGCGGCGACGACCTGTCCGGCCTGTCCCGGGAGCACCCGGCCACAGCCATCGTGGTGTTGGGCGGCTCGCCCTTCCGGCCCCTGCACGCCGCGGACCTCTACGCCCGGGGCCTGGCCCCGCTCGTCTACATTTCCGCCCCGGTGCGGGCCAAGGACACCTCGCTCCTGGAGTCGGTGGGGGCCGCCCCCCTGCCCCAGGAGGAGGTCTATGCCCGGCTGCTCGCGGCCCGCGGCGTGCCGCCCGAGACGCAGCGGGGCTTCGGCGCGGGACTGGTGAGCACCGCGTCCGAGGCCCGGGAACTGTCCCGCCTGTTGGGACCCGGCCCGGGCGACCTCGTGGTGGTGACCTCACCCTACCACGTGCTGCGCACCCGGCTGGCCTTCCGCCAAGAGATGCCGGGCTGGCGGGTGCGGGTGTCCGGCACGCCCTACGAGCCCTTCCCGGCCCGCTGGTGGGGCACCCAGCAGACCGCGCTCAAGGTCCTGTCCGAGACCGCCAAGCTGGCCTATTTCCTGCTCGGCGGCCGCTTCGGGCCCGACACCTACGACGCCCCGGCCGCCCTCCCCTCCAACCCGTAGGGATTCCCTGCCCCGGCTCGATTTTTCCCGGTCCATGGTGTATCCGGAAGGGGCGAGGATATACCATGAGCAGCGACTACCTAGCCCCGGCGGCCGCGGCCATCGCCGTCCTGCTGGCGGTCATCGGAGCGATCCTGCCGTCCTGTGCCCGGCGCGGCAAGGAGTTGGCCGAGGCCCGGGCCAGGTTGGCCGCGGAGACCGCGGCGCGCAACAAGGCCGAGGAGCGGCTCAAACTCAGCGAACAGCTCGCCCGCGAACTCTCCGGCATCGACGAGCTGACCGGGCTGCTCAATGAACGCGCATTCCGCAGCCGGGTCCGGGCGGAAGTCGACCGGGCCGTGCGCTACGGCCGCGACCTGTCCCTTCTCCACATGGACCTGGACGACTTCCAGGCGTTCAATGACCGGCACGGGCGGCCCGAAGGCGACCGCCTGCTCGCCACCCTGGGCCAGATCCTCCAGGAGTGCATCCGGGACACGGACTCGGCCTACCGCTACGGCGGGGAGGAATTCATGGTCATCCTGCCGGAAACCGGGGGCGAGGACGCCCTGCACATGGCCGAGCGCATGCGCCGCATGCTGGACGAGACCCCGGTGATGCTGCACGACGGCCGCCAGGAACGCGCCGCCATGAGCATCGGCCTGGCGGTCTTCCGCACCGACGAGAGCGTGGAGGACCTCATCAGCCGCGCGGACCAGCGCCTGTACCGCGCCAAGCGCCAGGGCAAGAACCGGGTCTGCGCCGAGGACTAGCCGGCCGGGTCCTGCCGGGGCAGGGCGCTACTCTGCCCGGGACCCGACCGGCTCCATCCGGAACACCGCCAATTCCGCTTGCGGGGGTTCAGCCTCCGCGGGCGGCCCCGACGGTGCGGCATATCCGCTCGTGCCACAATAGACCGAGGGCAGGTACTTGCCGTACCGCCTGGTCCCGACGGCATTGGCGCCGACCACGCCGCTGCCCAGGTACCCGGAGGCACGGACGGCGGACATGGTCGCGTTGAAACCGTCCGCCCCGCACTGGTCCGGCGATGCCGCGGTGATTCCCCAGGGCACGATGACGATGTCCGGGCGCAGCGCCTTGAGCCGTTCCAGGGCCGGGGTGGCGGGCTCGGCAAAGGCGTCGGAACACACCAACAGCGACACCTTGCCGAACGGGGTGTCCGCCACGGCCACATCGGCAAGGTCCCCGGGCAGATAGTTGCACTGCTCCAGGTTCAGGATGGCCTTGCATGCGGCCGGGTCAAAGGCGTTTCTCAGGACGTTGACCTTCCGCTGGTGCAGGACGATCCGCCCCTGTCTGTCTATCAATATCGCGGAATTATAGGCGTAATGCGCCCCGGGAAGGGCCCCAGGACCGGCCGGCGGCCCCTGTTCCGCAAGGCCTGCGGCCACCCAGATGCCCACGTCCCTGGCAATGGCGGCGAACCTGTCGCTGTAAGCGCCGGGAACGGGGGCGCCCTGGGTGAACGCCTGCGGGTTCAGCCAGCCGAACACCGATTCCTCCGGGAAGATCACCAAGTCCGCGCCACGGGCCTTGGCGGACTGCGCGAGCATCCGCATCCTGGCGAAGTCCCCGACGTCGTCCGCGCGCAACTGCACGACGGCGGCGAACCTGCCCGCACCGTCGGCCTCCTGGCGAAGGCCGCAGCCGGCCGCGGCCAGGAGCAGGCACAGGGCCACCAAAACAGGACCGATGCGTTTCATGGCAGCACCCCCGTGGGATGGACGAGACCGTCCGCCTGCCCGCCGCACAGGAGCCCGGCGGGCATCCCCTCCTACCCCTGCGCCCGCAGCGTCTCGATGTCCTTGAGGATCTTGTCGCGGTGCTCGGCGGTGGCGGCCGGGTCGTTCATGATCATGTCCAGCTGGCGGGTGTGCTGGGTCATATAGCCGATGATGCGCAGGCGCTTCTTCATGGCCTGGGTCTCGAAGCCCTCCAGGCGGGCGAAGAGCGCGTCCTCGTTCAGGCGCACCGTGAAGCCCAGGCCGGTGAGGATGTCGGTGATGAACTGGGCGCGGCGACGGCGGCGGTCGATGTCCGCGGCCCCGCCCTGGAAGCGGAACACGATGTAGTTCTGGGAGGGCCGGTCGCCCACGAAGGCCTCCACGGTGCAGAAATGGAAGCCGAAGCGGGACTGGAGGTTCACGAAGTTGCGCGAGATGATGAAGTAGTTGCGCTCAGCGTACTCGCCGCGGGCGGCCGGGACGAGATTGGGATTGCTCGCGGCCTGGGCCACGATGGACATGAAGCCCTTGGCGTCCATGCGCGGCGGACCCTGCCAGGGGATGGCGGTGATGCCCTCCCACAGGGAGAGCATGGGGATGGAGGCGATGTGCTCGATGCGAATCCACTGGTCCGCGGGCTCCTGGCTGAAACCGTCCTCCAGATCCACCACCCAGAACTGGGTGGCCACCTTGTCGAAGAGCCGCTTGGACGAGGTGCCGGTGTCCTCGTCGGGCACGTTCAGGCTGAACATCTCCTGCACCGCCTTCTCGTGGCAGAGGCGGGTGATGTCGTGCAGGGTCTGGCAGTTGCGGATGCGGAAGTCCGGGGAGTCCGGGTCCAGCAGGTGCAGAGGGGTGATGTGCCTGGCCGCCGCGGCCAGGAGGGTGTGCACCGGGCTGCCCGCCAGCAGGCTGGGCTTGGGCGCGGCGTGCTCCAGGAGGCTCTCCACGCAGCCGTCGTAGATGCGGCCGGCGTCGGCGTCCACCGTGACCATGCGGCCGTCCTCCAGGGTGCCCAGGAGGCGGGCGCAGCCGGTGACGGCAGGCACCGAGAACTCCCGGGCGATGCTGGCCAGGTGGCCGGTGAGGCCGCCCTGTTCGGTGGCCAGGGCCGAGGCGTAGGGCAAAAGCGAGCCCCACTTGGGCAGGGCGCGGCCCACCACCAGCACCGCGCCGGGCGGGAAGCGCAGGGCGTCGGCGTCCTCGCGCACCTTGAACACCCGGCCGCAGCCCACCCCGGGGCTGGCGGTGCAGCCGTCGCTGGCCAGGGTGGGCCAGGCGGCCTCCGGGGCCAGGTCCAGATGGGGCTGGCTCAGGGCCTCGCCCCGGTGCAGGGGCCGGCATTGCAGGATGAAGAGGCGGCCGTCGTGGTCCACGGCCCACTCCACGTCCTGGGGCGCGCCGGTGTGTTCCTCCAGGGCCACGGCCAGGCGGGCCAATTCCAGGATCTCCGGGTCGGACAGGGAGGGTTCGTTGCGCGGGCCGTCGGCCGGCGAGAGCAGGCAGGCGTCGCCCTCGGGGTCGCACTGGAAGATGCTGGACTTGTCCGCGATGCGGCGCACCCGGATGGCCGGGGGAGCGCCGCGGCCCACCGCGAAGAGGTCAGCGGGGCCGCTGCCCTCCACCACCATCTTGGGCAGGCCGAAGGCCGCGCTGACCAGCACGGACTCGTCGCGGATGTTGACCGGGTTGCGGGTGTAGACCACCCCGCCGGCCCGGGCCGGGACCATGGCCATGACCCCCACGCACATGGCCGCGTCCTCGTCGCGGATGCCGCGGGACAGGCGGTAGTTGAGGGCGGGCAGGCCGTACATGCTGGCCACCACCTCGCGGTAGGCCGCGCCCAGGCTCTTGCCCGAGATGTTGAGCAGGGAGAGGAACTGGCCGGCGTAGTTGGCCCCCTCGGCGTCCTCGCCCAGGGCGCTGGAGCGCACCGAGACCCGGATGCGGGGACGGGTGGCGGCCTCCAGGGCGGCGTAGGCCGCGGCCATCTCCTGCTCCAGGGCCGGGGGCAGGGGCGAGGCGATGATCTTCTCCTGGATGGCGGAGGAGAGCCTAAAGCGGTCGTCCATGCTGCGCACGTCCGCGGCCTGGAGCAGGCGGTGGATCTCGTCCTTCAGGTCGTCCTGGGCCATGAAGGCGTCGAAGCCCGCGGCGGTGACCACGAAGCCCGGGGGCACGGGCAGGTCCAGGGTGCGCGCCAGGTCGCCCAGGGAGGCCATCTTGGACCCCACCGAGTCGGCCAGAGCGGCGTCCACCTCGGCCAGGGGGACCACCAGCCGGCCGGAGCGCTCCACCCGGGCCGGGGCCAGCACCGCCTCGATGTTTCCGGAAATCTCCGAGAACCGGGCGTAGAGCTTGCCGTAGGTGTCCGGGGCCAGCTGGTCCAGGTGGCGGATGGTCTGGAAGGCGTTGACCCCCACCGCGGTGCACTTGGAGCGCACGAAGGTCATGCCGAACACGGTGCGGCCGGCCAGGGCCTTCTCGATCTCGGCCATGAGGTCCAGGGCCTTGCCGTTGGCGGCCAGGAGCAGCTTGAAATGGTGGAACTTGAGGC
>JAEXTU010000380.1 GCA_023453335.1 Pseudomonadota bacterium
GGGCCAAGGCCGTGTCCTGGGAGCACGAAAAGGTGCTGAAGAAGATCGGGGTCAACGAGGTGTTCTTCCCGGAGCGCTACGCCGCCCGGCAGATGGCCCAGCGCATCACCGTGCCGGGCCTCATCGAGTACCTGCCCTTTGCCCAGGGCGTGCTGGTGCAGAAGCTCACGGCGGACAACTGGGCCGGCCAGACCCTGCGCGACCTGAACCTCACCAACCGCTTCCGCCTCCAGGTCCTGGCCGTGCGCAAGGCCCAGGACAAGGACTACATCTACCTGCCCCAGGCCGACCAGTTGGTGGAAAAGGGCGACGAGCTGGTGGTCATGATCCAGGAGGAGATGATCCCCAAGATCAAGCCGTAGGGCCGGTTCAGAACACGAATTGCAGGGCCGGAGCGCCCGGGATGAGTCCCAGCCTGGCGCAGTGTTCGGCAAAGAGGGCCAGGCCGGCGCGGGCCGCTGGGCCGAGGTCGTAGTCCAGGTAGGCGAAGTAGTCGTCCATGGCCCGGCGGCTGATCCAGGCCGAGAGGTCGTCGCGGGAGGCGATCTCGTCCAGGGCCTCGGTGCAGTTGGCCTTGCAGTGCATGAGCGCGGTGTGCACCTCGGCGAGCAGGTCCTTCTGCGCCGCGCTCAGCCCCTTCCTTACGATCCAGACCGCGAACACGCAGGGCAGGCCGGAGTACTCCTGCCAGGCCTGGGCCATGTCGGTGACGTGCCAGCCCGCGGGCCGGTCCAGGTGGTAGCGCAGGGCGTGGTTGCCGATCTCCAGGAAGGGCCGGTCCTGGGCCGGCCCCGCGCCCGGGGCCATCTCCTCCCACTGCGCCGGGGGCAGCTTCCAGGCGAACTCCCAGAGCACCTTCAAGAGGGCCGAGGAACTGGCCGAGGCCGCGGACAGGCGCACCACGTTGCCCGTGCGGGCCATGAAGGACGGCAGCTCGGCCAGGGGCACGGGCGAGAGGAACAGCACGCTCTGCACCGGGCCGCGCGAGGCGGTGATGGAGAGGTCCGGGAGCAGCTCGTAGCGCTCGGCGTGCTTCAGGTACTCGAAGGCCGAGGCCGGGGCGCTGTCCAGGGAGCCGTCGGCCAGGCCGGCGTTGAGCTGGGAGGGATGGCCCAGCACGTACTGCACCACCTCCGAGGGCGGGAAGGCCCGGCGCAGGGTGTGGAACAGGGGCAGCACGTTCAGGTAGTCGATCTGGCCGATGCGCAGGCGGGCCATGCAAGCCTCCAAAGAAAAAGGCTCCCGGCCCGCGGGCCGGGAGCCTTGGGCGAATCCGACTAGACGAGCTGTTTGAGCAGGGTGTCCTTGATGGAGTCGATGGAGCCCTCGCCGTTGAGCTCGATGTAGGTGAAGCCGGCCTTCTTGGCCATATCCTTGTAGAAGTAGGACGCGGCCAGGGTGCCGGTCTTGGTGTCGTAGTAGATGTCGTGGCGCTTGTCGATGGCGCCCTCGTCCTGGTCGTCGGCCCGGGCCGAGAGGTCGCCGCCGCACACCCGGCACTTGTCGCCGTTGGGCTTGATGGCGTCGATGAAGATGTTGTTGGGGTGGTTGTTGTCGTTCTTGCAGAGGCGGCGGCCCATGATGCGGTTCTTGGCCACCTGACGGGGCAGCAGGATCTCGATGACGAAGTCCAGCTTCACGCCGTCCTTCTGCAGGGCCTCCCACAGCTTCTGGGCCTGGACGATGGAGCGGGGGAAGCCGTCCAGGAGCCAGCCCTTGGCGCTGGCGTTCTTGAGCACGTCGAGGACCATGGGGATGGTGATGTCGTCGGGCACCAGCTCGCCGCGGTCGATGTACTCCTTGGCCTTCTTGCCCAGCTCGGTGCCGCCGCCGATGTGTTTGCGGAAGATGGCGCCGGACTCGATGTGGTCCACGTCGTATTTCTTCTTCACCAGGGCGCCCTGGGTGCCCTTGCCGCTGCCGTTGGGTCCGAAGATCAGGATATTCACGGTTGCCTCCTCGAAGTGTTCTAGCGCGTAAAAAATTTCACAAGGTGTGTACTCTGCACCCCCCGGGCTGTCAATGCGACGGGCGGGAAAAGGCGCGGGCCGGGCTTATTCCCGGGTGAACACCACCACCCCGCGCTCCACCCGCGCGGTCTTGCGACCCGGAAACTGGACCGTCTTGCCCCCGACCCCGGCCAGCAGGGCTTCGTCCAGGCGCAGGAGGTTGTCCAAGAGCGGCTGGCCCGGCCCCAGGCTCTCCAGGCTTGCCTTGAACAACCGAAGACGCAGAGCGCGGGGCATCGCTCCCAAGACCGCACGTGGCACCGTGATGCTGCCGTCCGCCTCGGGCATGGGCGCGGCGCAGGCGGTGTCGAACAACTCCCGGTCCAGGTTGGCCAGCCGCCAGAGCCCGGCCGCGGCCTCCAGGTAGGCCGGGTTCTCGGCCCGGAGCAGGGGAAGGATGTTGGCCCGCACCCGGTTGCGGAAGAAGGCCGGGTCCGCGTTACTCTCATCCGTAGCGTATTCCGCACCCAGGTCCTCCAGGAACTCCAAGAGCGCGGCCTTGGGGGTCAGGAGCAGGGGCCGCAGCAGGGAGCGGGCCGGGTCGAACCCGGCCATGCCGCCCAGGCCCGGCCAGCCCGCGCCCCGGATGAGGCGGAGCACCTGGTCCTCGGCCAGGTCGTCCAGGGTGTGGCCCAGGGCCAGGAAGGCCTTGGCGTGCCCGGCCAGGCACTCGGCGAAAAAGGCGTAGCGCAGCTCGCGCCCGGCCTCCTCGATGCCGATGCCCCGCTCCCGGGCCAGGGCCGCGGTGTCCACCGCGCAGGAGGAGAAGGGAATGCCCAGCCCGGCGCAGAGCAGTTCGGCCGAGTCGGCTTCCCCGGCCGACCCGGGGCGCAGGCCATGGTCCAGGTGGGCGGCCGCGAGCGAGAAGCCCAGGCGGGGGGCCAGGCATTCCAGGCAGAGGAGCAGGGCGGTGGAGTCCGGCCCGCCCGAGAAGCCCGCCACCACCACGGCGTCCCTGAGGTCCGCGCCCAGGTCGCGGGTGAGAAAACGCTCCACGCCCAGGCAGAAGTGCGCGGCGCGGGGGGGGAGGCCTTGCAGGCGCAGGGGGAGTTCGATGCAGTCGCGCATGTCTTGCGCCAATACCACAGGTCCCTTCCCGTCGATAGCGGCACATATCAATATCATTTTTGAGAACAATCATCTCTAAATCGAGTATTTTCCTTTGCAGCATCTCTGAAGACTTATAAAATTAATTATAATTTTAGTGTATTACAGAGTCGCACGCCGTGGCACGGCGATTGCTCGGCAGGAACCATCCGGGGCCACCCCGAGCATCGCAGTACACTTTTCAAGGAGGCGGCGTATGTCCATCGTACTCAAGGAAAGGCCCATCATCATGATCGGGGCGGAACGCTCCGGAACCACCCTGGTCATGGCCATGCTCGGTAACCATCCGCGCATCGCCGTGCCGGAGGTGGTCTGGTATTATTCCCGGTTTCGGCCCTATCTCCACACCTACGGGGACCTGACCAAGGACGAGAACTTCCGGACACTGGCCGCGGAGATGGTGCACGGGCTCAAGACTCCGTACTGGGATATGAAGGTCAATCCCCGCACCATCGTGGACGAGATCATTGGGAGCGTTCGGGAGCGCAGCTTCGCGGGCCTGTACTGCGCCATGTTCGAACGGTTTGCTAAGGAGGCCGGCGGCAAGCCGCGTTGGGGCGAGAAGACGCCGTACAACCTGTTCTTCGTAGGCCCAATCCTGGAAGACTTCCCCAACGCCCAGTTCGTGTTCATCACCCGTGACGGGCGCGACGCCAGCGTGGACTACCTGGAGTCCTCCTTTGGTCCCACCAACATCTTCATGGCCGCGGAAATCTGGAAGATGTGCCAGAATGCCGTGAAGCCCTGGCGCGAACAACTCACGCCCAAGGGACAGTGGACGGATGTGAAGTACGAGGAACTGGTACGCGAACCGGAAAAGGTCCTGCACCGCCTGTGCGAGTTCCTGGGCGAGGAATATAATCCGGCCATGCTGGAGTTTCACACCACCCCGCTGGCCAAGGCCCGCGGCGCAACCCGCGACCACAAGCCCCTGGGGCATCCGGTGAGCGACCGCTACATCGGGATTTACAAGGACCTTCTCAGCCTGCGCGACCAGCGCGTCTTCGCCCACGTTGCGGGCAAGGAGCTGGTGGAGGCGGGCTACGACCTGGATGTGGAGCCCCAGGCCCCGACTTCGGAAGAAGAGACCAAGTACCGAGAGTGGGACGGCCGCATCCGCGCCGCCACCCTGGACGGCCCCGAAGGGCACATCGTGTACGAGAGCTACAACGACTGGCTGGTGGACCAGCGCGAGGAGCGCCGCAAGAGGGGCGTGTGGAATCAGGAGGAGGACCCCCGGATGTTCCCCGTGGGCCATCCCCACGAGGAACTCATAATGGGCCAGCGGGCCTGGCGGAAGTGGAAGACCCATTTTTCCATCAAGCGACAGTACGTGGGCAAGCTGGCCCTGTAACCGACGGACGACGCCACCGGCGATTTACTCCGCAAGGAGGAATGACCCATGAACAAGGATACCATCGTTGAAAGCATCGGACTGGAATCGGTCCATCCAGTGCATATCCTGCTGGGGCCGCTCCTGTTCCTTCTGGTCCAACCCTTCCCGGTGTTCGGGGCGCCGCTGGCCAGGGTGGGTTTCGGCCTGCTCGTCTGGATGGTCTATTGGTGGGTCACGGTACCGGTGGACATCAAGGTCACCTGCCTGGTCCCCCTCATCGTGGCCGCCTTCTATCCCTACATGCCGGTGGATCAGGTGATGAAGGCCTATGTGAACAAGGAGGCCTTCCTCATCTTTGGCACCATCGCCGTGACCTGTGCCTGGGCGCGCTGGGGCCTCGCCCGCCGCCTGGCGCTGCACTCCCTGTTGCGTTTCGGAAACAGCGTACGCTATCAGACCGTGGGGTGGTTCCTTCTCACTTCAGTGGTCAGTTTCGTCATGGGCAACACCCCGGTGGCCGCGGTATTCACCCCGGTGGCCGTGGCCTCGCTGCTCTACGCCGGATACAGCACCTTTGAATCCCGCTGGCGGAGCAACGCCGCCTCCAATATCCTCATCGCCGTGGCCTGGGGCTCTTCGGCCGGCGGCATGACCACCCCCATGGGCGGCGGCCAGGCGGTCATCACCCTGGCGATCTTCGAGAAGTACCTGGGGCACCACATCTACTTCATCGACTGGACGTTGCGCATGCTGCCCATCTCCCTGTGCGTCATGGCCGCCATGGGCGCATTCATGTACTATTTCATGAAGCCCGAGGTGGAGTACTTCCAGGGCAGCCGCGAGTTCTATCTCAAGGAACTCGCGGAGATGGGACCCATGACCTTCGAGGAGAAGGTGGTCTTCTTCGGCTTCCTGGGCATCGTGGCCTTGGCCCTGGCCGAGCCGGTCTATGCCGGCCTGATCAAGGGGAGCCCGTACTTCAAGTGGCTCAACCCCTCGCCGCTGTTTTTCATCTTCGCAACCCTCCTGTTCTTCACCCCGTCCAGGGCTGTCAAGGGCGAAAACATTCTGTCCATCCCGACGTTCGCCAAGCACTTTCCGGTGACCACCATCTTCCTGTGGCCCGCGGCCGTTGCCCTGGGCAACATCATGGACGGAACCGGCGCCAGCGCGGTGGTGGGACAGTGGCTCCAGCCGTTCCTGGCCCACGGCGACCTGGCCGCCCTCTCGGCCTTCGTCACCGGGTCCACCATCCTGACCCAGGCCACCTCGGACACGGCCGCGGCCGGGGTCATGATTCCCCTGGTCATCAGTGCCTTCAAGGACTGGAACGGGTTGGCCTTCGGCGCCACGGCCTTCATCTGGGCAGCGGGGACCTCGGTGAGCTGGGGCTACGCCCTGGCGTCGTCCACTGGCGCCCAGGGCATAGTGGCCGGCTACGGCGCCAATCTCAAGCGGATGTTCGTCTACGGCATGATCGGCGCGGCGCTCTCCGCGGCGGTGACCATTCTCTATTTCGCGGTCACCGTGATTCTCCTGCGCCTGGACTTCTACATCCTGCCGCCAAGCTTATAGGCGAAACCCGCCGGTTTCTCCCCGTCCGGGAAGCCCAGTCCCGCGGCCTCCCGGACGGGGACGGAACCGGTCAGAAAAAGAAGCCTGACAACCGATTTCACGAGGAAACATCGCAATGCTCTTTCTGGCGCTTGGAATCACCTCGCTTCTGGTGGGCACCCTCATCGGCTCGGTCGGAGTCGGGGGGATACTGCTGATACCCGCCCTGGCGGCGCTGGGAGAGCTGACCACCCAGACGTCCATGGCCACCGCCCTGTTCAGCTTCATCTTCACGGGCGTGCTGGGCACCTGGATGTACCAGCGCCGGGGCAGCATAGACTGGGGCATCACCGTGCCAGTCTGCCTGGGGGCGGTATTCTTCGGCTACCTCGGCGCGCTAGCCAATTCCATGGCCAACGCGGCTCTGCTCAACTTCATACTCTCGCTCATCATCATCTTCGCCGGGGTGTACACCTTCCTGCCCAGCGGCAGGCTAGGCAGGTTCAGCTTCAGCGGGGAATCCCGCGGACATCTTCTCCTGATGCTGGGCATCGGGGCGGTGGTGGGATTCGGCTCGGGCCTCACCGGTGTGGGCGGTCCAGTCCTCTCGGTGCCGTTCATGGTGGTTCTGGGCTTCGCGCCACTGACCGCCATCGCCACCAGCCAGGTCATCCAGATAGTGGCCGCGGTTTCCGGGACCATCGGCAACCTGGCCTATGGCAACATCGATTTCATCGTAGCCGGATGGGTCTCGGTGCTGGAGCTCATCGGCGTCATGATCGGAGTGCGCATCGCGCACAGTTCGAACACCAGGCAGTTGCGCATGCTGGTGGCCGTGGTGTGCGTCGTGGTCGGCGGGGTGATCCTGGTGCGTTCTTCCCTGACGCTTTTCGCTGGATAGTCGTGCGTAGCCGCTAGTCCCTGAGCTTGCGCCAGAGCGTGTTCACGCTCATGCCCAGACGGCGAGCAGCCTCCCTGCGGTTGTGCTGGCACTCGGCCAGCACCTGGCGGATGGTATCCCGCTCGAAGGCCGCGACCTGCTCCTTGAGGAATGCCCCGGAAAGGGGAGCCGCCTGGGCAGCCGGAGCCGACGTGGAGTGCTCCAGGCCGATCTGCTCCACCTCTTCCAGGAGTTCCTGGAGCAGTTCCGTTCCTCCGACGTGGGCGCCCCCCCCCAGGGCCAGAAAGCGGCGCACCAGGGAATCCAGCTCGCGAACGTTGCCCGGCCAAGCGTAAGCCGCCAGTCTCCGAACCATGGCTGGATCGAGCAGGCGCTTGGCCTGGTCCCGGGGCAGGCCGTTGCGCACGAACAATTCCTCCACAATGGCTGGGATGTCCCCTGGCCGTTGGCGCAACGGGGGGAGGTCCAAGCGCAGGACCGACAACCGGAAGTAGAGATCGGAGCGGAAGCGGCCGGCGCGCACTTCTTGAGTGAGGTCCCGGGACGCGGAGCTGATGATGCGTACGTCCACCGGGATGATCCGGTCTCCACCGATGCGCATGACCTCCTTCTCCTCCAGCACCCGCAGGAGGCGCACCTGGAGTTGGGGGGACACGTCGGCAATCTCGTCCAGGAAGATGGTTCCCGAGGTGGCCAGTTCGAAGAGGCCGGGCTTGCCGCCCCGCCGCGCCCCGGTGAAGGCCCCTTCCTCGTAGCCGAAGAGTTCGCTCTCGAGAAGGCTTTCGGGCAGGGCCGAGCAATTCACGGCCACGAATGGCCGGTCCCGGCGCGGGCTCTCGATGTGCATGCCCTGGGCCAGGATTTCCTTGCCACAGCCGGTCTCGCCCTGGATGAGCACCGAGGCCTCGGTCTGAGCGTAGCGGGCAGCCCGGCGGCGAAGATGGACCATGCCCCGGCTCTGGCCCTTGAGGTGGCCCAGGCCGTAGCGGGCCACGAAGCCCTTGGCGTAGAGCTTTTCTTTGACCTTGCGGTCGATGCTCTCGATGCGGGACACCGGCTTGATGGTAGCCACCGCGGCTTGGACCACGCCGTGCATCACCACCGGCCGGGTGCTGACCACCATGTCCTGCCCGGCCAGGCGGCGGATCTGGTCCATGTCCGGCAGGCCGGTCTCCAGAGCGCGGGTCAGGCCGGCGTCCTTGAGCACGCCGGGCAGAGGCCGGCCCACGGCCTGTTCCGGGTCCAGCCCGAGCAGACGCGCCGCAGCCTCGTTAAGCAGGGTCAGCCGCTCCTCCGCGTCCATACCTACCACACCCTCGCTGATGCTTTCCAGGACTAGGCGCAGCCGGGCCGCGTCACGGCGTTCCTTGCGCTGGGCCGCGGCCAGGGTGCGCGCGTCTTCCAGGGCGTGAAGAATCGCCTCCTTACCCGGGTGCACCACAATGCCTTGCAGGCCTACCGAAGCGGCGGCCTCCCGACTCACCGAGCTGCCCACCACGCAGTTCACTCCGGTCTCGGTCATCCGGGTCAGGCCATCCACCAGCTCGGGCATGGTGGTGAACACCAGTTCGTGAATACGCACGGACAGGAGCTTTTCGAACAGGTCCACGCCCTCGGTGGGGGTTTCAAAACTGGTCAGGCATAGGTCCTGGCCAAAGCGTTTGGCCAGTTGCAAGGCGCGCAGGAGGTCTAGGGGAGAGCGGGAGATGTGGACCACCGGCCCGTCCAGCCTGCGCCGCAGAAGCTTGCCGGTGGCCCCGCCGCCGATGACCACCTCCGCCCCTTGTTCGAGCAGGGAGCGGGCCACGGGCAACGCGTCTTCCAGAGAGGACAGGCGAACCTCGATCTCCTCGGTGGCGGGATCGGAATACGTGCTCAATGCCGAGGCGATTTCCGCGGAATTGGATACGAAGGCGAAGCGGAATCTCGGCGTGGGGTTCATGGCTGGTTCAGGAGGGGATGTCCAATTCCCTCAGCAGGGTGTCCACGGTGTCCATGCCCCAGGCCCGCTGGGCCGGGTTGGCGTAGCACACGCAGGAGCAGCGCAGCCGGCCCCGGGCGCGCACCAGCAGCTCCAGGGACAGGCCGCCGTCCAGGATCTCCAGGGACAGGACGTGCGGGCCGCAGTCCGGCGCGTGCTCCATCTGCTCGGCGCTGAGCATATCCCGGGGCAGGGTGAACCAGTACAGGCCGTCCATGCCCGAGCCTTGGCCCCGGGCGTCCAGGGCACGGGCCAGGCGCTCCACGTGCTCGGGGGCCAGGTCCTCTATTCGATAGGTCCGCACGCGGCGTCCTCCCCGTTGTCTTCGGCATCGTCAGCCAGATCAGTCCCGTTGACCGGCCGCTCCAGGGGCAACACCTTGCCGCGGCGTTCGGCATGGGCCTCGTCCGGCACGTCCTCCTCGTCCAGGTTGAACATGCGGCGAGCGAGGTCGATGAACTTGTCGGACACGCCCTCTTCCTGGGCCCGGCGCTTCAGGAACACGATGGGCTCGTGGTAGAGCTTGCGCACCATGGAGGAGACCAGGAACTCCAGAGCCTTGCGGGTCTCCTCCGGGGTGTCCGGACCCAGGCGGCGCAGGGTCTTCTCCAGCTCGCGGCAAGCCACATCCTCGCCTTTGGCCAGCAGGTCCTTGATGGTGGGGGTCAGCGCCAGGGAGTCCAGCCACTCGCCGAAGCGGCCGGTCTCGGCCTCGATGATGGCCGACGCCTTGACCGCCTCCTCCCGGCGCTGGGCCAGGTTCTCCTCCACGACCTCCTTCAGGTCGTCGATGTCGTAGAGGTAGACGTTGTCCAGGGCGTTCACGTCCGGGTCCACGTCGCGGGGCACCGCAATGTCGATGAAAAACATGGGCCGGTTCTTGCGCTGCTTGAGCACCGGCTTCACGTCCTTGGCCCGGATGACGGCCGTGGGCGCGCCGGTGGAGGAGATGATGATGTCCACCTCGGGCAGGCGGCGGAACAGCTCCTCGAACACGATGGCCCGGCCCTTGAAGCGCCGCGCCAGCTCCTCGGCCCGCTCGAAGGTGCGGTTGGCCACCAGGATTTCCTTGATCCCGGAGTTAACCAGGTGGGCCGCGGCCAGCTCGGCCATTTCGCCCGCGCCGATGAGCATGGCGGTGTACTCGCGCATGTCGCCGAAGATCTTCTTGGCCAGCTCCACCGCGGCGTAGGAGATAGACACCGCCGAGGAGGCGATGCCGGTCTCGGTGCGCACCCGCTTGGCCACGGAAAAGGCCTTGTGCAGCAAGCGGTTGATGACGACCCGGGCCGAGCCGTGCTTGACCGAGTCGCGGTAGGCGTCCTTGAGCTGGCCCAGGATCTGGGGCTCGCCGACCACCAGTGAGTCCAGGCTGGCGGCCACGCTGAAGAGGTGGCGCACCGCGTCCAGGCCCTGGTGCACGTAGACGTGGGGCCGCAGGCGCTCCACGTCGCCCTCGCAGACCTTGGACCAGAAGCCGAGCAGCCGGTCCACGCACTCGGGCGCGCGGTCGGCCACGGCCAGCATCTCCACCCGGTTGCAGGTGGACAGGGTGAGGGCCTCGCGCACCGGGCCGTCGTCCGAGACCAGACCCAGTTCGATTGTATTGCAGGCCGCCAGGGCGAAGGTTTCGCGCACCTCCACGCCCGCGGTCTTGTGGTTCAGGCCGATGAGGTAAATGTCCTGTTCGTGGTGCATGGCTCTACGGGGTCACGCTGTGGTGGGTGGGGAGGAGGAAGTTCATCCCGAGCATGACCAGGCACAGGATGAAGACCAGCATGGCCAGGGTGGCGGGCTTGCGGCCGCGCCAGCCGGCGGCCAGGCGCTGGTGGAACAGGTAGGCGTACACCACCCAGATCACCACCGGCGCCACGGTCAAAAAGGTCCATTGCAGGGTGCGGCCCCAGGTGAACCAGCCCCAGATGAACCCGGACACCAGGCCCAGGCTGTACAGGGGGAAGCCCAGGACCACGGCCCAGTGGTTGGCCCCGTCCAGGGCCGAGAGCGAAGGCATGTCCTGCTGGAACCCGGTGAGCTTCTCCTTGGCCTTGATGCGCTTCTCCAGGTTCAGGAACCAGGCCCCGGCCCCGAAGGCCATGGTGAGCAGGGCCAGGCTGGCGAAGAGCGAGCCGATGTGCAGGGCGAAGAACGGCCCCACCAGGGCCGTCGGGAGCACCACCTTGGCGGTGAAGGCCAGGGAGGCCAGGAACACGATGAGGGCCAGGGGCGCGGAGGTCAGGGCCAGAAACTCCAGGTGCATGGTGCGGCGCACGATGAAGAAGGTGAGGAGCAGGGCCCAGGAGAACAGGCTCAGGTAGAAGGGCATCTGGGCCAGGGCCAGGCCGCCCAGGTCCGCCACCCGGGCCAGCAGGCTCGCCGTGTGCAGGGCGAAGCCCGCCGCGGCCAGGACCGAGGCGGCCCGCTTGAGGCCCGCCCGGCGGCCCAGCATGCCGGCGATGAACAGGGCGCTCACCGCCAGGTAGAGCAGGGCCACCAGGGGCCGGGAGTTCTCAATCCATTCCATACAGCAACTCCTCGATGCGCTGGGCCAGGTCCGGGGGCAGCAACTCCCGTAGCACGGCCCGCACCCGGTCCGCGTCCCGGGCGGCCAGGGCCGCCCCCAGGTCCGAGCGGACCAGGGCGCGGAAGAGCGGGGCGTTCTCGTCGCTGGCCTGGCCCAGGCCCAGCACCAGCGGCCGCAGCCGCTCCATGAACTCGGCCAGGGCCGCCCAGCGGGGCAGCAGTTCGGCCTCCAGTTCCTCCCGCAGCAGGCGGGACAGGGCCGGACTGCCCCCGGCCGTGGATACGGCCAGGGTCAGGGGGCCTCGGCTGGCGCTGGCCGGGACGATGAAGGACGAGGACGCGGGGTCGTCGGCGCAGTTCACGGGGATTCCCCGCGCCGCGCAGAGCCGCGCCACCCGGGCGTTGGCCTCCGTGTCCGAGGACGCGGCAAAGACCAGGGCCCGGCCCTCCAGGTCGTGGTCCTGGAAGGGACGCTTCACGTACACCACCACCGGGTCAGGCGGCAAGTCCGCGGCG
>JAEXTU010000395.1 GCA_023453335.1 Pseudomonadota bacterium
GATGAAACGGGTGCCCCAATAGTACTGCCCCAGGAAGCTGGCCGCGGCCTCGGGCCCCTCCTCCAGGCCCAGGCCGGGCCAGAAGAAGGCGGCCTTGTCCAGGAGCCGGCCCTGGCGCACGAAGAGCACGGCCAGGGCCAGGCCCTGCTCCGAGGCGGCCAGGGCCACCGCGTCCAGGTCGCCGCTGCCGGGCAGCACCGCGGCCTGGCGCTCCACCGTGGCCCGCAGGGCCCTCAGCTGGTCGCGCAGCCGGGCGGCCTCCTCGTAGCGCATCTCCTCCGAGGCCTGGCGCATCTCGGCCTCGATCTGGCGGCCCAGGTCAGCACTGCGGCCGGTGAGGAACTGCTCCACCCGGCGCACCAGGGCCGCGTACTCCTTTCGGGACACGGGCAGCACGCAGGGGCCCAGGCACTGGCCCAGGTGGTGGTAGAGGCAGGGTCGCACCCGGTTGCGGAAGGCCGCGTCGCGGCACTTGCGCAGGGGAAAGACCTTGCCCAGGAGCTTCCAGGTTTCCCGGGCGGCCAGGGCCGAGGTGAAGGGGCCGAAATAGGTCGAGCCGTCCCGCACCACCCGGCGGGTCATGGTCAGGCGCGGCCACTCGTCGGCCTTGGAGAGCTTGAAGAGCACGTAGCTCTTGTCGTCGCGCAGGGTGATGTTGAAGCGGGGCCGGTGCTTCTTGATGAGGCTGTTCTCCAGGAGCAGGGCCTCCTTCTCGGTGGCCGTGCCCAACACGTCCACGGCCCGCACCCGGGACACCAGCAGCCGGGTCTTGGGGGTCAGGCGCCCCTCGCCCCGGAAATAGGAGGCCAGGCGCTTGCGCAGGTCCTTGGCCTTGCCCACGTAGAGGATGCGGCCGCCGGCGTCCTTCATGAGGTAGACCCCGGGCGCTGCGGGGTAGTCGGCCGGGGTGAAGGAGAGCATCGTTCGGCGGTCCGGGTCCGGGAAGTTCATGCCCCTGCCCTACTCCTTTTTTGCGATCTGCGCCACAGCATTTCAATAAATTGTTATATTACATATAATTAGGCAGATCGCGAAAAAGAAAATAAAAATTTTGAACCGTAAAAAAATTTTTACCGACGTCATTTTTTTGCACCAAATTGTCTTGATTTCGCCATAAGACTTGGCATAGATTCCAACCGGACCGGGGCGCAATCTCGGTCCTGGGCATCGGGAGTACCGAGATGACGGACTTGGACTACACCCCAAAGAAGGAAGGAGAGGACATGAAACGTTTCCTCGTTCTGGCTCTTCTCGCCGCCTTCGTGCTGGGCGCCGGCGTTGCCAACGCGGCCACCACTCTGAAGACCTCCGGTGAGATGACCTTCAACTACGGCTGGTGGGACAACACCAACTTCTTCTCCACCAACACCGACAAATCCAACGAAGACGACCTGATGGCCTCCCAGCGCTTCCGCGCCTACTTCGACTGGTCCGCCAGCGAAGCCCTGCGCGGCGTGTTCGGCATCGAGTTCGGCACCGCGATCTGGGGCAACCAGGCCACCGGCGCCGACCTGGACGGTGACGAGCGGGCCATCGAAGTGAAGCATGCCTACATGGACTTCACCGTGCCCAACACCGGCCTGATGGTGCGCATGGGCCTGCAGCCCATCGCCCTGCCCGGCAACTTCGGCTCCCCGATCCTGGACGTGGATGACACCGGCATCCTGCTCCAGTACAAGTTCAACGACATGATTTCCGCGGCGTTCGGTTGGTTCCGGCTGTACAACAAGAACACCGGTGACAACAACGCCATCAGCAACGTGAAGGGCGCGAAGAACGACGAAGTCGACGCCTTCGCCCTGCTGCTGCCCATCAAGGGCGACGGCTTCACCGTCACCCCCTGGGCCGCCTACGCCCTGCACGGCGCCAACGCCACCGACGCCGGCGCTGGCGGCGCCCTGTCCGCTGGCCTGATCCCGGTCAACGCCTCCGCCCCCGTGGCTGACGAGCTGACCGTGTGGTGGGCTGGCACCTCCATCAAGGTTGACGCGTTCAACCCCTTCGTGCTCATGGCTGACGTGTTCTACGGCAAGCAGGACGGCTCCAACAACTCGCGCAACGACCGCGAGGGCTGGATGTTCGACCTGGCCGTGGACTACAAGATGGACAAGGTCACCCCCGAGCTGTTCTACATGTACTCCACCGGTGACGATGACGACATCTCCAACGGTTCCGAGCGCATGCCCACCATCAACAACGAGTCCAAGTTCACCGGCAACGCCTTCGGTGGCAACGTGAGCTTCACCTCCTTCGGCTTCGGCGGCTCCCAGGCCAACCTGTCCGACTACGACGCCGTCCTGGATCCCACCGGCACCTCCGGCATCTGGGTCCTCGGCGCCAAGCTGAAGGACTTCTCCTTCGTGGAAGGCCTGAAGCACACCCTGACCGTGGCCTACGGCAAGGGCACCAACGACTCCGACGGCGTCAAGAAGGGCGTCACCGGCGCCGGCATCACCGAGAAGGACAGCTTCTGGGAAGTGGACTTCGACCATCAGTACTCCATCTACGAGAACCTGACCGCCTACATCGAGATGGGCTACGTGAACCTGGACATGGACGCGGACACCTGGAACAAGGGTGGCTCCGCCCGCAACCCCTTCAGCGCCTCCAAGCTGAACGTGGACGACATGACCGCGGCCTGGAAGCTGGCCATGTGCCTGAAGTACAAGTTCTAAGTCCGGTTTTCTCCTGATGCCATCCTGCGACCGGGGCCTTCGGGCCCCGGTCTTTTTTGTGCAAAATTCCGGGGGATAATTTTTTATACCTCCCGTCAAATTTACGTCTTCCGGCCCTTGAATTTTTTTACCCAATCACGTAGTTGTCACCTTGGCCGCGGCGCAAAATGCGGCCTTTGGCGTTAGGCAAGCGGGAACCACTATCAAGCAAGGAAGGAAGGGACATGAAGAAATTTCTTATGTTCGCGCTGCTGGCGGCCTTTGTGCTGAGCGCGGCCGCCGCCTCCGCGGCGACCACGCTGAAGACCAGCGGCCAGATGGACTACGCCTTCGGCTGGACCGACAACACCAACTTCTTCTCCACCAACGACGACAAGGCCAACGAGGACGACCTGATGGCGTCCCAGCGCCTGCGCGCCTGGTTCGACTGGTCCGCCAGCGAAGCCCTGCGCGGCGTGTTCGGCATCGAGTTCGGCACCGCGATCTGGGGCAACCAGGCCACCGGCGCCGACCTGGACGGCGACGAGCGGGCCATCGAAGTGAAGCACGCCTACATGGACTTCACCGTGCCCAACACCGCCCTGATGGTGCGCATGGGCCTGCAGCCCATCGCCCTGCCGAACCAGTTCGGCTCGCCCATCTTCGACTACGACGTGCCCGGCATCCTGCTCCAGTACAAGTTCAACGACATGGTTTCCGGCGCCCTCGCCTGGATGCGCCTGGGCAACCAGAACACCGGCACGAACAACGCCATCAGCAACGTGAAGGGCGCCAAGAACGACGAAGTCGACGCCTTCGCGCTGATGCTGCCCATCAAGGGCACCGGCTTCGAGTTCACCCCCTGGGGTGCGTACGCGCTGCACGGCGCCAACGCCACCCAGGCCGGCGCCGGCGGCGCGCTGGCCGGCGGCCTGGTGGCCACCAACGCCTCCGCCCCCATCGCCGACAACCTGGACGTGTTCTGGGTCGGCGGCTCCTTCAAGCTGACCGCCTTCGCCCCCTTCGAGGTCATGGCTGACCTGATCTACGGCAAGCAGGACGGCTCCAACAACTCCCGCAACGACCGCGAGGGTTGGTTCTTCGACCTGGGCGTGAACTACAAGATGGACAAGGTCACCCCCGGTATCTTCTTCATGTACTCCACCGGTGACGACGACGACCCGTCCAACGGTTCCGAGCGCATTCCCACCGTGGGCGCCAACGTGTTCTTCACCTCCTTCGGCTTTGCCGGCGCCACCGGCATCCTGGACGAGGGTCCTGGCTTCGCCGACCGCGAGCTGTCTTCCGACGGCACCGAGGGCATGTGGGTCCTGGGTGGTCAGCTGGCTGACTTCTCCTTCCTGAAGGACCTGACCCATGTCGTGCGCGTGGCCTACGGCCAGGGCACTGCCGATGCCGACATCGTGAAGAGCCGCGGCATCGTCCAGACCCTGACCGAGAAGGACAGCTTCTGGGAAGTGAACTTCGACAGCGCCTACTCCATCTACGAGAACCTGACCGCCTACATCGAGACCGGCTACATCAACCTGGACCTGGACGACGCCGTCTGGAATTCCAAGTACGGCCGTTCCACCGGTGTCTACGCCGCCACTGCGGACAAGACCACTGCCGCCTGGAAGCTGGCTGTCAACCTGACCTACAAGTTCTAGTACCCTGCGTTCCCGCGCAGTCTGACGCCTCCCGGCCGGGGCCGGCGGGCCCCGGCCTTTTTTTGTGGTGCGGGCCGCCGCCCCGCGCCCCGGCTCGACATTCGCCCCGCCTTTCTTTAGAACCACTCCCGGCGGACGGCACAAGCCGCCGGCCCCGAAGGAGTTTCCATGCCCTGCCGAAAAATCGACTACGCCGGCCCCCAGGACCGGGAGGCCCTGCGCGCCTGGCTGCGCCGCCGGGAAAACCCCGGAGACAGCGTGGACGCACTGGTCCAGGAGATCCTGGACGCGGTGCGCGAACGCGGCGACGCCGCCCTGGTGGACTACACCCGGCGCTTCGACTGCCCGGACTTCACCCCGGACATGCTCCGCCTGCCCCAGGACGTAATCGCCGGCGCCGCCTCCCAGGTTCCGGCCGAGGACCTGGCCATCCTGGCCGAGGCCGCCGGGCGCATCCGGGACTTCCACGAGCGGCAGCGCGAGAACTCCTGGTTCGCCAGCGAGCCCGACGGCACCCTGCTGGGCCAGATGGTGGTGCCCGTGGACCGGGTGGGCTTGTACGTGCCTGGCGGCCAGGGCGGCCAGACCCCCCTGGTCTCCAGCCTGCTCATGAACGCCATTCCGGCCCAGGTGGCCGGCGTGCCCCAGATCGCGGTGGTTTCCCCCCCGCGACCGGACGGTACCCTGAACCCGCTCATCCCGGCCACCGCGCACCTGCTGGGCATCACCGAGGTCTATTGCCTGGGCAGCGCCTGGGCGGTGGGGGCCCTGGCCTTTGGTACCCCCACGGTGCCCGCGGTGGACGTCATCGCCGGCCCGGGCAACATCTTCG
>JAEXTU010000441.1 GCA_023453335.1 Pseudomonadota bacterium
CAACGCTCTGGCCGGTCAGGGGGGCCACCACGTTGATCATGGCGTAGCCCATCTGGAAGCCGATGAGTTGGCCGCCCATCTGCACCGCGCCAAAGAGCACCTGCACCGTGAGCCCCAAGATGAGCCCGATCATGAGCTCGCCGATGAGCATGACCAGGATGAGCCAGGGGCTGGAGGGGAGAGTGGCCCCGGGAAAGGAGAGGTGCGGCCAGAGCGCCAAGGCCATGACCAGGCAGAGGGCCCCCTTCACCGAAACGGGGATCCCGTTCCCGCCGAAAAAGGGCAGCACGAACAAGAGGATGCTCACCCGGAACAGGGTGAGCAGGAAGCTGAACATGGTGGCGGGATCGAAATGGAACAGATCCATGGTCCGGGGATAGCAAAACCCGGGCCATGCCCCCGGGGGGCCGGAATTCGCGGGGAGGGGGTCTAGCCGGGCTGCCCGGCCTGGTCCGGGGCGTATTCGGGCACGGCCCGGCGCAGGGCGTCGCGCAGCGCCACGCCGTCACGGTCCCGGGCCGCGGCGGTGAGCGCCGCGAGCAGGGGGGCCAACTCGTCCCAGCCGCAGGCCGCGCCCGAGAGGACCATGATCTGGGAGTGCCCGGTGGGCACCACGTCCTCGCCTGCGGTGATGAGCTCCTCGTAGAGCTTCTCGCCCGGGCGCAGCCCGATGAACTTGATGGCGATGTCCGCGCCCGGCTCCTTGCCCGAGAGCCGGATGAGGTCCGCGGCCATGTCCGCGATGCGCACCGGCTGGCCCATGCGCAATACGAAGATCTCCCCGGCGTCGCCCATGCTCCCGGCCTGGAGGATGAGCTGGCAGGCCTCCTCGATGGTCATGAAATAGCGGGTGACCTCGGGGTGGGTCACGGTCACCGGGCCGCCGCGTTCGATCTGGCGGCGGAAGAGCGGCACCACCGACCCGGCCGAGCCGATGACGTTGCCGAAGCGCACCGCCGAGAGCCGGGTGCCCCGGCCGCAGTGGGCCTGCATGATGCGTTCGGTGAGGCGCTTGCTGGCCCCCATGACGTTGGTGGGTCGCACCGCCTTGTCCGTGGACACCACCAGGAGCCGGCCCACCCCGCGGGCCACCGCGGCCTGCACCAGGTGGGCGGTGGCCAGCACGTTGTTGAACACCGCCTGCCAGGGGTTCTCCTCCAGCATGGGCACGTGCTTGTAGGCTGCGGCGTGGAAGATGACCTCGGGCTGGTGCGCGTCCAGGACCCAGTCGGTCCAGGCGGCGTCGGTGAGGGAACCGAGCAGGGGCAGGTAGGCGGTGAACCCGCGCTCGTGCTCCAGCTCCATCTGGATGGCGTAGAGGTTGGATTCGCTGGCGTCCAGGAGGAGCAGCCGGCCCGGCTCGAAGGCCAGGATCTGGCGGCAGAGCTCCGAGCCGATGGAGCCGCCCGCGCCGGTGACCAGCACGGTGCGGCCCTTGAGGTAGCCGGCAATGCCTCCCACGTCCAGCTGGGCGGGCTGGCGGCCCAAGAGGTCGCGGTAGTCCACGTCGCGCAGGTCCTTGATGGAGACCTTGCCGCGGGCGATCTCGGACAGGCTGGGGATGCGGCGGCAGGGAAGGCCGGCCTGCTCGCAGGCCTTGACCACCTTGCGCAGGGCGTCGCCGGACAGGGATGGGATGGCGATGAGCGCCTCGCTGACCGCGGCCTCCTCGCTGGCCACCCAGGCAGGCAGGGCGGCGATGGG
Source organism: Pseudomonadota bacterium (assembly GCA_023453335.1). Lineage (GTDB taxonomy): Bacteria > Desulfobacterota > Desulfovibrionia > Desulfovibrionales > Desulfovibrionaceae > UBA6814. The sequence continues at coordinate 1,705 of JAEXTU010000441.1, forward strand.
GGAGAACACCGGGATGCCGTGCAGAAGGCGGCCGTTCTTGGCCGGGTCGTCGTCGAAGATGGCGGCGATGGCCAGGCCGGCCCGGGGCGATCCCTTGACCTCGCGCACCATCTTCTCCCCGGCCTCGCCCGCGCCCAGCAGGACCATGCGACGCTGTGGACCCGCAGGGGCGCTGCGCAAGACCGCGGGCAGGTGGACCATGCCCAGGCCGTAGACCAGGCGGATGCCGATGCGCAGGCCGGCCACCAGGGCCACGGTGAAGATCCAGTCCAGCAGGAAGACCGAGCGGGAATACCCGGCGAAGCGGTGCACCACCACCAGGTAGCCCACCACCAGCAGGGAGGCCGTGGTCACCGCCCGCAGCACGTTCATGAGGTCGGGCAGGCTGGTGTAGCGCCACATGCCGCGGTAGAGCCGGAAGGAGAAGAGGCAGGCCAGCTTGATCCCGGCCAGGAGCGGCAACAGTCCCAGCATGCGGGCCAGGTGCTCGTCCGGGATACCGCCCTCGAAGCGCATGAGGTAGGCCAGGGCGTGCGCCCCCAGGATGAGGGCCAGGTCCAGGGCCACCAGGACCCAGAAGTTGACGGAGCGCAACCGGGTGCTCATGGGGCTACCCGCGCAGGGTCCGGCGCACCACGGTGCAGACCCGGTCCAGGTCGGAGTCGGACATGCCGGTGCCCGAGGGCAGGCACAGGCCTCGCCAGAACAGGTCCGCGGACACCGCGCCCCCCGCGTTGCCCACGAACCGGGCATCCCGGAACACCGGCTGCAGGTGCATGGGCTTCCACACCGGCCGGGACTCGATGTTCTCGACCTCCAGGGCCAGGCGCAGCTTCTCGCGCAGGGCCAGGCCCGCCTCGCGACCCGCGCCCAGGGTCACGCAGGTGAGCCAGCGGTTGGACACCCCGTAGGCGGCCTCGGGCATGAAGCCGATCTCCTCCAGGTCGCCCAGCCGCTCCTGGTAGGCGGCGCAGATGGCGCGCTTGCGGCGCACCCGCTCGGGCAGCACCTCCAACTGGCCCAGGCCGATGGCCGCGGGCACGTTGCCCAGGCGGTAGTTGTAGCCCCAGTCCACGTGCTCGTAGTGCACCTCGGGCTCCCGGGCCTGGGTGGCCAGGAACCGGGCCTTGTCGGCCAGGGCCTTGTCCTGCGAGGCGAACATGCCGCCCCCGCCGGTGGTGATGATCTTGTTGCCGTTGAAGGAGAAGATGCCCATGCGGGCCAGGGTGCCGGTGGGCCGGCCCTGGTAGGTCGCGCCCAGGGACTCGGCCGCGTCCTCGATGAGTTCGACCCCATGCTTGGCGCAGGCCGCGGCGATGGGGGCGAAGTCCGCGGCCTGGCCGTAGAGGTGGACCAGGACGAGGGCCTTGGGCAGGCGGCCGGCCCGGGCCGCGTCGTCCAGGTACTGGACGGCCAGGGCCGGGTCCAGGTTCCAGGAGTCCGGGGTGGAGTCCACGAACACCGGGCTCGCGCCCTGCATGAGGATGGGGGTCACCGAGCCGATGAAGGTGAGGTCCGAGCAAAGCACGGCGTGGCCCGGGCCCACGCCGGCCAGGCGCAAGGCCAGGTGCAGGGCCGCGGTGCCGCTGGATACCGCCACGCAGTGGCCGGTCCCGAGGTACTCCTCGAACTTCCGCTCGAAGGCGGCGAGCTGCGGCCCCACGGGCGCTATGTAGTTGCTGGCGAAGGCTTCCGCCACGTGGCGCTGTTCCGCGCCGCCCATGTGCGGGGCCGAGAGGAAGATCCGTTCGGGCAAGGGCTCGCTCCTTGGGGTGTCCCGCGCGGCGCGGGATGGCGGCTTGCTTACGCCAAATCCCGGTCCAGGGCAACGCTCAGCGTTCGCCGCGGAACTTGTCGCGCGTGGCGCGGCCGGGCTGGGCCACGTCCGAGCGGGCCAGGACCCGGGCCAGGGTCAGGCCCAGGATGCGCAGGTCCAGTCCGGGGCCCATGCGCTCCACGTACTCCAGGTCCAGGCGGAACACGTCGGGCCAGGACAGGGCGTTGCGGCCGTTGACCTGGGCCCAGCCGGTGATGCCCGGCAGCACCGCGTGGCGGCGGGCCTGCTCCGGGGAGTACAGGGGCAGGTATTCCATGAGCAGGGGCCGCGGCCCCACCAGGCTCATCTCGCCCTTGAGCACGCCCCACAGCTCGGGCAGTTCGTCCAGGCTGGTGGCGCGTAGCATGCGGCCGAAGGCGGGCAGGCGCTCGGCATCGGGGAGCAATTCCCCGTCCGGCCCCCGGGCGTCGGTCATGGAGCGCAGCTTGGTGAGCATGAAGGGCTTGCCGCCTCGGCCCGGCCGCTCCTGGCGGAAGAAGGCGGGTGCGCCCAGCTTGCGGCGCACCAGGACCCAGAGCACCCCGAGCAGGGGCAGCCAGAGCGGGGCCAGGCCCAGGACCAGGGCGAGGTCCAGCAGCCGCTTCCAGGCCGGGATGGGCAGGACCGGGATGGCCGGGACGACCTGGTCGTAGGCGGCTATGACCTGGCGGGCCAGTACTGCGGCGTCGAAATCGGCCAGGGCCTTGGCCCGGCCGGCCTCGCCCATGCGGCTGCGCAGGCCCGGGTCCCCGGCCATGCGGCCCAGGGCCTGGGCCAGGGCCGCGGCGTCGCGCACCGGGACCAGCAGACCGTTGCGCCCGGGGGCCACGGTTTCCCGGCAGCCCGGCGCGTCGGTGGCGATTACGGGAAGCCCACAGGCCAGGGCCTCCTGGAGCGAAACCGGGAGCCCCTCCCGGTACGAGGGCAGCACCGCGATGTCGCTGGCCGCCCAGACGCGGTCCATATCCGTGCGCCAGCCCGCAAAGGCCACGTTGCCCTCGGAGCGGGCCGCGGCCATGTCCGTCTCACCCAGGGCGGTGGGGTTGCCCGGGTCGGGGTCGCCCACCAGGAGGAAGCGCAGGTCCGGGAAACGCGGGGCCAGCTGGCGCGCAGCCTCCAGGAACTCGAACACCCCCTTGTCCCGGATGAGTCGGGCGGCCAGGGTGGCCACCACCTGGTCCGGGGCCAGGCCCAGTTCCGCGCGCAGGGCCTCCCGCTCCGCGGGGTCCAGGAGCCCGGGCCTAAAGGCCTGGGTATCCACCCCGGAGCCGCGCACCAAGACGGGCGCAACCCCTCCGAGCAGGTGGTGTTTCGTGAAATGCTCCAGGTCGTCGGCGTTCTGGAAGACCACCGCGTCGGCCGCGGCCGCGGTCACGCGGTAGAGCAGGTGGAAGACCGCCCGCATGGCCGCGCCCTTGAGGCCCCGGCCCAGGAAGCAGGAGCCCAGCCCGGTCACGGAGTTCACCAGCACGGTGCCGGCCGGCGCGGCCAGGCGGCAGAGGATGTTGGGCTGGTGGGTGAAGCTGTGCACCACGTCGGGCGACAGTTCGCGGATGAGCCGGCGCAGGGACAGGATCGGGGCCAGGGCCCGCAGGGGGTTGAGGCTGCCCCGGGCCAGGCCGTAGTGGCGCACCTCGGCCCCCAGGGCGGCCAGTTCGGCGTCGTGGGCGTGGTCCGGGATGGCGGCCACCACCCGGTGGCCCTGGGCCACGAGTTCGCGGATGAGCGCGGCCCGGAAACGGGCCAGATTCACCCCCAGGTGGGAAACCAGGAGCACGGTGCGCGGCGCGCTCACAGCCCGTGCTCCGCGCGCCAGGCCTGGTACATGAGCACGGCCCAGAGGTGGTACTGCCGGTTGGCCCGGCCGGACAGGTGTTCGGCCCAGGCAGCGCGCACCGGCGCGGGGCGCAGGCCCGAGTCGCGCAGCCGGGGCTCGGCCAGCAGGTCCTCGGCCCAGGCCCGCAGCGGGCCGCGCAGCCAGGCGTCGATGGGCAGGCCGAAGCCCTGCTTGGGCCGCTCGATGAGTTCGCGGGGTACGTGGCGGTAGAGCACCCGGCGCAAGAGGCGCTTGCCCTGGCCGTCGCGGATCTTGCAGGAGAGGGGCAGGGACAGGGCGAACTCCGCCACCCGGTGGTCCAGGAGCGGCACCCGGGCCTCCAGGGCCACGGCCATGCTGGCCCGGTCCACCTTGTGCAGGATGTCGCCGGGCAGGTAGGTGGCCAGGTCCATGGCCATCATCCAGGCCGCGTAGTCCTCCACCCGCGGCCACTGGGCCGGATCGGTGAAGCGGGTCACCGGCTCCGCGCCCTCCGCAAGCAGGTCCGCGGGCCGCTGCCAGAAGGAGGCCAGGCTGGCGAAGAAGGCCTCCCGGCCGGGGGCGGCCAGGGCCGCGGCCAGCTTCTGCAGCTTGTCCCGCAGGATGAGCTGGCGGCGGTCCGGGGGGAGCAGGGCGTTCTGGGCGGTTTCCAGCACCGTGGCCAGGGGGCCGGCCAGGCCGGCCAGCAGCTTGCCAGCGGCGCGGCGCAGGGGGCCGGGCAGGCGGCGGGCGTGCCGCCACAGGGCCGGGGCCAGGAGGTAGCGGTTGTACCCGCCGAAGAGTTCGTCGCCCCCGTCCCCGGACAGGGACACGGTGACGTGTTGCCGGGCCAGCCGGCTCACCAGGTAGGTGGGCAGCATGGAGGCGTCGGCAAAGGGCTCGTCAAAGAAGCGGGGCAGGAGCGGGATGGCGGCCTGGGCCTCTTCCGGGGAAAGGATGAGCTCGGTGTGGTCGGTGCCCAGGTGCCGGGCCACGGCCCGGGCCGGGCCGGACTCGTCGTAGGCCGCCTCGGTGAACCCGATGGTGAAGGTACGCACCTTCTGGGATGACCGGCGCTGCATGAGCGCCACCACCGTGGAGGAATCCACCCCGCCCGAGAGGAACGCGCCCAGGGGCACGTCCGCGATCATGCGCAGGCCCACGGCCTCGTCCAGCAGCCGGGCGAGTTCGGCCTCGGCCTCCTCCTCGCTGCCGGCAAAGGGCCGGGCCGCGCCGGCCTCGGCCGCGGCGTTGACCGTCCAGTAGGGGACCGGTTCGGGCAGGCGGCGGGCGGCCAGGTCGGCCGCGGTCAGGGTGAGCAGGCAGCCGGGGGGGAGCTGGCGCACCCCTTCGTGGATGCACAGGGGCGCGGGCACGTACAGGGTGCGCAGATAGGCGGCCAGGGCCGCGCGGGACAGGGGCCGGTCAAAGGCCGGGTGGCGGCGCAGGGCCCCGGGCTGGGACCCGAACAGGAAGGTGTCGCCGCAGTAGCCGTAGTAGAGCGGCTTGATGCCCAGCCGGTCGCGGAGCAGGGTGAGGGTGCGCTCCTGGCCGTCCCACAGGGCCAGGGCGAACATGCCCACGAAGCGGTGCACGGCCTTGGGCAGCCCCCAGGCCGCGGCCGCGGCCAATATGGCCTCGGTGTCCGAGTGGCCGCGCCAGCCGCCCGCGGGTGCATGCCCTGTTTCCTCCAACTCGCGCCGGAACTCGGCGTAGTTGTAGACCTCGCCGTTGAACACCGTGCAGAAGCGGCCGTCGGCCGAGTGCATGGGCTGGTGCCCGGCCGGGGAGAGGTCCAAAATGGCCAGCCGGGTGTGGGCCAGGCCCAGGCCCGCGGCCGGGTCGGCCCAGATGCCCGAGCTGTCCGGCCCGCGGTGGCGCAGGCAGTGGGCCATGCCCTCCAGGATGGGCGGGAAAAAATCCGCGGGGCGGGGCGGACCCCAGAAACCGGCGATACCGCACATGGGAGGGCTCCTATCCCATTTCCGCGTCCGGGAAAAGCAGTCCCTCCGGGGTGATGCCGGCTGGGGAAAAAGAAAAAGGCCGGTCCTGGGACCGGCCTTGGGGTTCGGGAATGGGCCGTGCTAGTTGAGCACGTAGCGCATGGGGTTCACGGGCACGCCGTTGAGGCGCACCTCGTAGTGCAGGTGGGGGCCGGTGCTGCGGCCGGAATTGCCGATGTAGCCGATGAGCTCGCCGCGGTCCACGGTCTGGCCCTGGCGTACCACGATGCTGTGCATGTGGCCGTAGCGGGTCACCAGGCCCGAGCCGTGGTCCATGTTCATGCACAGGCCGTAGGCCCCGTCGCGGCCGGCGAACTCCACCTTGCCCTTGGCCGGGGCGTAGATGGGCGTGCCCACCGGCCCGGTGATGTCCAGGCCCTTGTGGAACTCGCGCTTGCCGGTGAAGGGGGACTCCCGGTAGCCGAAGTCCGAGGACACCCAGCCCTCCGCCGGCCAGATGCTGGGCGTGGAGGCCCACATGTCCTGGCTGGAGCGGATGGCCCGCATGAGCTCCTGCTGCCGCACCTCTTCCAGCTTGGCCTCGGTGTTCAGCTGATGCAGGAAGTCGTGCATCTTGCGCGCCAAGAGCTCCTGGCGGTGCATGGGCAGATAGCTTTCAGTGAAGTCCGGGCTCTCGGGTCCCCCCATGGAAGCCTGGGCCTGGGAGCGCTTGTCGCCATCCAGGTTGATCATGACCCGCAGCTTGGAGTCGAAATCCCGGATGCGTTGCAGGTCCTTTTCCAGCGTCTTGATCTTGTTGGCCAGCGAGAGGAGTTGGGTGCGCTGTTCCTGCACGGTCTTCTGCGCGGAATCCAGGTCAGAGGATACGCCGTGGTAGGAGACGAAATAGCGCCAGAAGAAGATGTTGCTGGCGGCGAGGACGAGAAGGAAAGCGGTGAGCGCAAATCCCATCCATCCCCGCATCTTCAGTTTGCGGGAGATGCCCTCATTGTCCTTGAAAATAACGATGTGGTATTTGCGGAGTAGCATACTCCCCCTGGTGCGCAGGCAACTCGGACTTCAGGGTTGAAGTCGGCTCCTGCGCTGGTCCAAAGGCTTCCGAACCAGGTATAGGAATCACTCCGTCACGTCAAGCTGCCAGCGGAAAAGGCCATTCAATACGTTTTTTCTGGTAAGCTTGTCGCGGGAAAAGGTTTGGGCGAGCCATTCCTCCATGTCCGCGCGCCGGGTCTTGCCCGCGGAGGGGCAGGGATTGGTCCACACCGGGAGTCCGAAGTCCTTGGCCGCCTTGACCACCACTTTTTTTTCCAGACCCAGGGTGGGGCGGATCACGGTGAGCGCGCCCCGGAAGAAGTCCTCCTTCACGGACAGGCCGTAAACCTTGCCGGTTTGCATGAGGTTCAGGAAGAAGGTGGCGGCCAGGTCGTCCAGGGTGTGGGCGAACGCCAGGTGGGTGAGGCGGTACTCCCGGCACAGGGCGAACAGCCGCTTGCGGCGCAGGCGGGCGCAATAGAAGCATGCGGAGTTCTTGAGGTTCTCATCGGAATGCCCGCGCGGGCCGTGGTCCGTGACCTCGGCGTGCAGGGGCACCCCGTGCTCCGCGCACCAGGCCAGCATGGGGGCGTGGTTGGCGGGGTCGAAGCCCGGGTTGAGGTGCAGGGCGATGAGTTCGAAGGGGAAGGGCACGATGCGCTGGCGCAGCACCAGGATTTGGAGCAGGAGCCAGGAGTCCACGCCCCCCGAGGCGGCCACCCCCACCCGGGACCCGGGCGAGAGCATGGCGGTGTCCATCATGAGTTTGCCGATCTTGCCCAGGCAGGTCCGCTGGGCGAACGTGAGCTTGCCCCACTGGGCCATGGCTGTCCTCGCACGAAAGGGAAGGTGCTCCGGGGAGCCCGCCCGGGTTGTGCCCTTTTCCGCCTTGACATGCAAGGGAAGGCTCTCGTAGATAACTCCTCTTCATTTCCGGCCGCGAATCCGCTGCGGCCACACTTGTTGCAAGGCACAGTCATGGCCCACGCTGCCCCCCGCATATCCGCCGGCTCCCAGGCCGGCCTGGTGAGCGCCCGGTTCGTGGTGCTGCTCCTGGCCCTGTGCCTGGCCGCCGGGGCGGTGTACTTCGTGGCCACCGCCGGCCGCAAGGCCGGTCCCGGGGGCGGGGACTGGTCCCGGCCCAACCCCGGCGACCTGCGCCAGATAACCCTGCGCAGCGGGGCCGGGGCCTTCACCCTGGTGCGCAGCGGCCGGGAATGGTTCATGGACATGGCCGACGGCTCCCGGCTGCGCGCCGACGAGCAGAAGGTGGGCGGCCTGGTGCGTTTCGTGGGCCTGTCCCGGCCCGTGCAGCGCCTGGGCGCTCCCGGCGCAGACCTGCTCCGCGAGGCCGGCCTGGACGAACCGGTGGCCGAGCTGAACCTGGACGGCCTGGACCTGCGCCTGGGCGGGCCGGCCCCGGACAAGAGCGGCGTGTATGCCCTGTCCGGCCGGGGCCGGGAGCTCCTGGTGGTGCACCCGGAATACGCCGAATGGCTGCGCCGCGGCCCGGAGTACTACCTGGACGCCCGCATCCTGCCCGGGGCCGAGGTGGAGGCCACGGCCGTGCGCCTGACCCGGGACGGGGTCCCGGTGTGGGAGGTGCGCCGCCGCGGGGACGGCTACGAGTTCGATCTGCCGGCCGAGCGCCAGGGCACGCGGGTTTCCTCGCACGAACTGGCGCTGTACCTGCACGGGGTGGCGGCCACCCGGGCCCTGAGCCTGCCGGCCGAGGCCCCGGCCAAGGGCGCGGCCACGCTGCTGGAGATCACGGTGTGGAGCGCCTCCTCGCGGGAGCCCCAGCACCTGGCCCTGTACGCCCGGCCGGCCGGCCCGGCCGAGGCCCCGCGCTACCTGGGGGTGTCCTCCTGGCAGCCGGTGGCCTTCACCCTGGACCAGGAGCGGGTGGCGACGCTGGCGGCCTCGCCCTTCGCCTTGTCCGACCGCCGGCTCCTGCACCTTGACCTGAACCGGGTGGGGCAGGCCATCCTGCGCCAGGACGGCCGCGAGATCGTGGCCAGGCACACCCCGGAGGGCTGGACCGCGGGGGGCGGCGGGTTGGTGACGGGCCTTGACATGTATTTGTGGCGTCTTACGGATTTGACGTATCTCGACGAGCCGCGGGCCGATCGGCCGGCCAATGCCGCGCCCAAGCTGGCCCTGGCTCTGGCGGACGACAAGGGCGCGCCCCTGGCGGAGCTCATGTTTTTCGTGTCCCCGGACTTGCCCAAAGGGCGCTGCCTGGTGCAAGTGGGCGGGGACGGACCCTATTACCCGGCCGACGACCAGGTGCTCAAGGACCTGGCCGGCCAGCTGCCCACCTTGGAGGGCAACGGCCGGCGGCAAAGCGACGCGGCCCGCGAGGCGGGCAACGCGAGCAAGGAGTGACGGATGGCCAGAATCACCGTGGAAGACTGCCTGGAGAAAGTGAACAACCGATTCCTCATCGTCCAGATGGCGATCAAGCGCGTCAAGCAGTACCGCGAGGGCTACGACTGCCTGGTGCCCTGCAAGAACAAGGAAGTGGTGTGCTCCCTGCGCGAGATCGCCGCCACCAAGGTCCTGCCCCTGGAAGAGGCGTCCGCCGAGACGGCTACGGCCTAGTTTCGGAGCAGCGCGGGCATGCAGACGTCGAAGCGGGACTATTACGAGGTCCTGGGGGTCGCCCGGGACGCCTCGGATGATGACATCAAGAAGGCCTACCGCCAGCAGGCCCTGAAGTTCCACCCGGACCGCAACCCGG
>JAEXTU010000442.1 GCA_023453335.1 Pseudomonadota bacterium
CTCTTCGGCCTTGCGGGCCAGGTCCGCGGTGCGGGCCCGGACCTCGGCCTCCAGGTTGCGGTTGAGCTCGGCCATGCGCTCCCGGTCGCGCTTGCGCTCGGTCACGGCACGCACCAGGGCCACGGCGAAGTCGCCCTCCTCCAGCCGCACCCGGCCCACCGAGACCTCCACCGGAAGGGCAGGCCCGGCCAGGGGCTGGAGCATGACCTCGGCCACCATCTTGCCCTTGCCTTCCAGGCCCCAGGCCAGGCGGTTGGCGTCAGCGGCCGAGAAAAGGTCCGCGAACCTGGTCCGGGCCAGGTCCTGGACCCCGGCCCCGACCATGGCCAGGGCCGCCCGATTGAAGTCCGCCACCCGGCCGTCGGGCAGCTCCACCAGGAACACCGCGTCCAGGCTCTGGTCCAGCAGGGTCCGGAAGCGCTCCAGCTCGGCCAGCCGGTCACGCAGCTCCGGGTAGTAGCTCTTGCGCACCGACCGCTCGCCCAGCCCGATGAGCCGGTCGCGCAGGCCGCCGGGCTTGGGGTCAGAGGGCTCGTTCATAGATGGCCACGATGTCCGCGCAACTGGGTTCCTGGGGGTTGGTGGCCATGCAGGGGTCGGCCGCGGCGAACTCGGCCAGGGCCCTGAGCTCTTCCCGGGTCACGCCCAGATCCGCGAGCCGGGCCACGACCCCGGCCCGGCGCTTGAACGCCCGCACCGCCTCCAGGGTGGCGGCCTTGCGCGCCGCCAGGGGGGCGTCCGCCGGGACCTCGCCGCCCAGGGCGCGGGCCACGTCGGCATAGCGCTCCGGGGCCGCGGCGAAATTGAAATCCACCACGTGGTCCAGGAGGATGGCGTTGCACAGCCCGTGCGGCAGGTCCTTGAGCCCGCCCAGGCTGTGGGCCATGGCGTGCACCGCGCCCAGGATGGCGTTGGAAAAGGCCAGGCCCGCGTACATGCTGCCCAGCATCATGCCGGAGCGGGCGGGCAGGTCCCCGGGCGCCTCCAGGGCCGCAAGCAGGTTGGCGCTGATGCGGCGCACCGCCTCCAGGGCGAAAAGGTCGCTCACCGGGGAATGGGCGTTGGACACGTAGGCCTCGATGGCGTGGGGCAGGGCGTCCAGGCCGGTGTTGGCGGTCAGGTCGCGGTCCATGGTCACGGTGGCGGCGGGGTCGATGAGCGAGACGTCGGGCACCACGGTCTTGCTCACGATGGCGATCTTCACCTTGCGGGTGGTGTCGGTGATGATGGCGAACTGGGACACGTCGGCCGAGCTGCCCGCGGTGGTGGGCACGCAGATGAGGGGCGGCCCCGGGGTCTCCACGTTGTCCACGCCCTCGAAGGTGAGCACGTGGCGGTCGTTGCTGCTCACGATGCCGATGCCCTTGGCGCAGTCCATGGGGCTGCCCCCGCCCACCGCCACGATGGCGTCGCAGCCTTCCGCCCGGTAGGCCTGGGCCCCGGCCATGACCTCCGCGTCCCGGGGGTTGGGGGTCACCTGGTCGAAGACAGCGGCGGAGAGGCCGTGCCCGCGGATGGAGTCCAGGACCTGGTCGGCCCAGCCCGCGGCCCGCACCCCGGGGTCGGTGACCACCAGGGGCCGGCGCGCGCCCAGGTTGCGGGCGTACTGCCCGGCCAGAGCCAGGGCCCCCGGGCCGAACACGAATTCCGGGGCCACGAACTTGCGCAGTTCGAGCAGGGCTTCGGCGGTCATGGCTGTCCTCCGGGCACGGGGCCGGCGGTATCCGGTTCCGAGCCGGCCATGCCCCAAGGTGTCCTGTAGCACAGCGGCGTTTGATTTGGAAACCATATTTCAGCGGCCGGGCACTCCCCCTTGCCCTGCCGCGGCAATGCGTCTATGGATATCATATCCTGAGGGCCCTGCCGGCGCTCGCGGGCAACCGAACATGCTCCGACCACACCGCCTCCTACTCCTAGCCGCCGGGGCCGCCGCTGTGGCCCTGCTCGCCTACCTGGTCCCGGCCTGGACGCTCGCGCCCTTATCCGGGATCGTATGGGCCGTGCTGGCGGCCGCGGGGCTGGGCGTCCTGGGCCTGGGCTGGCAGGCCGCCACGCGCCGGGCCGGCGCCGGCGCGGACCTGCAGAAATCCCTCACCGACTCCTTCGATGGCCTGGTATACATCTGCTCCCCGGACCACACCGTGGAGTACATGAACGAGGCCCTCATCCGCCGCACCGGGCGCGACGCGACGGGCGAGCCCTGCCACCAGGTCCTGCACGGGCTCGACACGGTATGCCCCTGGTGCAACAAGGACCAGGTCCTGGCCGGCGAGATCCTGCGCACCGAGGTGCAGAGCCCCCGGGACGGACGCTGGTACGCGGTGGTGGGCTCCCCCCTGCGCCGGGCCGACGGCCGCACCGCCAAGCTCACCCTGTTCACGGACATCACCGCCCAGCGCGGCATGGAACTGGCCCTGCGCGAGAGCGAGAAGCGCTACCGCACCGTGGCCGACAACACCTACGACTGGGAGCTGTGGCTGGGCCCGGACGGCGGGGTGCTCTACACCAGCCCCTCCTGCGAACGGGTCACCGGCTACGGCCCGGACCGCTTCGCCGGCGATCCTGCGGCCCTGGAGGCCCTGATCCTGCCCGAGGACCGGGAGGGCTGGCGCGAGTACATGCAGGCCCTGCGGGGACCCGGGTGGCAGACCCTGGAATACCGCCTGGCCCACGCCGACGGCACGGTCCGCTGGATGAGCCAGGCCAGCCGCCGGGTGGCCGGCCCCTCCGGCGAGGACCTGGGCATCCGGGCCAACATCCAGGACATCACCCCGGCCAAGAACCTGGAGCAGGACCTGCGGAACATGGCCCTCAGCGACCCGCTCACCGGGCTGGCCAACCGCACCCTGTGCCTGGACCGCCTGTCCCAGGCCCTGAACCGCTCCCGCCGGCGCGACAACTACCACTACGCCGTGGTGTTCATGGACCTGGACCGCTTCAAGCTGGTCAACGACTCCTACGGCCACGCCGTAGGCGACCAGCTGCTGGTGGAGGCGGCCCAGCGCCTGACCCGCTGCGTGCGCAGCCTGGACTTGGTGGCCCGCTTCGGCGGCGACGAGTTCGTGCTGCTCCTGGAGGAGTTGGAGTCCCCCCGCCAGGCGGTGCGCATCATCAAACGCGCCTCCCAGGAACTGGCCGTGCCCTTTGCCCTGGAGGGCCGCGACGTGAGCGTCACGGCCAGCTTCGGGGTGGTGCTCGGCCCCACCGACCACGGCTCGGCCGAGGACCTCTTGCGCAACGCCAACATCGCCCTGCACCGGGCCAAGGAGTCCGGCCGGGGCAAGGTGCTGGTGTTCAACACCAAGATGCTGGAGGCCGCGGTGGAGCTTATGACCCTGGAGAACGACCTGCGCCGGGCCGTGGCCAGGGGCGAGTTCTTCGTGGTCTACCAGCCCATCCTGGACCTGGCCGAGGGGCGCATGCAGGGCTTCGAGGCCCTGGTGCGCTGGCAGCACCCCGAGCGCGGGGTGGTCAGCCCGGCGGAGTTCATCCCCGCGGCCGAGGACACCGGCCTCATCGTGGAGATCGGCCGCTACGTGCTCGGCGAGGCCTGCCGCACCGTGGCCGGCTGGCAGAAGGAGGCTGCCGCGGGCGCGGGCCTCATCCTGGCGGTGAACATCTCGGCCCGCCAGTTCAGCGACCCCGAACTGGTGGAGAACGTGCGCCGCGCCCTGTCCGAATCCGGGCTGCCCGCCCACCTGCTCAAGCTGGAGATCACCGAGACCACCATCATGGAGGACCCGGAGCTCACCGCGGACAAGCTGGGCCGCATCAAGGCCCTGGGCGCGCAGATCAGCATCGACGACTTCGGCACCGGCTACTCCTCCATGAGCTACCTGCAGCGCTTTCCCCTGGACCACCTGAAGATCGACCTGTCCTTCATCCGCTCCCTGGACCAGGCCCCGGAGAACCGGGAGATCGTCAAGGCCATCATCGGCCTGGCCCACAACCTGGGCCTCAAGGTGGTGGCCGAGGGCGTGGAGCGGGAGGTCCAGCGCGACCTGCTGGCCTCCCTGGACTGCGAATACGGCCAGGGCTACCACTTCTCCCAGCCGGTCTCGGCCGACGAGGCCGCGGCCATGCTCCGCCGCCAGGCCGGCTAGCCGCGCCTCCCCCTGCCGCCTGCCCTACCGGGTTGGTCCTGTTCTTGCTCCCGGGCCTGCGGGGGAACGACATCAACTCGAGGACCGGCTGCTCCTATGGACAAGAAGACTCTCCTATTTTCCCTGCTATTCATGATACCTTTGGCATTTTTCGGCACCGTGGCCCTGGTGGCTGTGGGGAGCGCCGAAGGCCTTGCCATCACCGGAAAATTGCCAAATATGGCAAACGAGATCTCCGGGACCTGGACCCTGCTGGCCTGGCTCCTGGCCGGGGGCCTAGCCCTCAGCCTAGGCCTCGGCATCTGGATGGGGGAGGCCATGTCCCGGCGGACGGCCCGTCTTGCCGGCCCCCTGCGCCTAGCCGCGGCTGCGGGCCTGGCCGGCGGCGCGTCCCCGCTGGAAAGTTACACAATTGAAAAACACGTCGAAGAACTGAATGCCATTTTTGCGCAAGCTCAACTGCTTCGCGAGGAATTGAAGACCCAGGCCCAGCGGGCGGAAACCGAGGCCGCCCGGGCGGCCGAGGCCCTGTCCCAGGCCGCCCTGGCCCGGGAGCGGGCCGAGGCC
>JAEXTU010000450.1 GCA_023453335.1 Pseudomonadota bacterium
CACGGTGTCCATGGGGCCGCCGTCCAGGTTGACGACTTCCCGGCCCTCGCGGATGGCCTTGAGCTTGATGACCTGGTTGTCCTCGGGCTGGGTCATGTAGAACACGGTCTCCTGTGCCCCGGACAGCACGAAGTCGCGCATGAACAGGATGGAGCCGTACCAGGCGGTGTCGTCCACCTCGAACTCGCGGGACACGGTCTGGTTGTTCAGGGCCCCGGACAGGAGCATGCGGTTGCCCTGGCGCACCAGGGTGAGCCGGTTGCCGCTCTGGTCCTCGTAGCCCTCGCGCAGGGTGGCGAAGTCCGTGCCGGCCTCCACCGTGCGGGTGATGCCGGGCTCCCTGGCCACCAGGGAGACGCGGCCGCCCTCCTGGCGCACCACGTATTCGCGCAGGGCGGTCTTGCCGGCCACGGTTTCGCGGTAGACCAGGCGCAGGGGCGCGGTGGGGAAATCGGCCACGGCCGCGCCCACGGCGATGCCGAGGGCGAGCAGGGTGGTGAGGGTCAGAAATATGCGGCGCATGGGCATTCCTGGATGGAGATTCCATTACTATAGGGACAAAATCGTCACCTGAAAAGCCCCCTGGTTTACGGGGGCGTTCCAGGCCCTTGCCCGGCCCTTGCCTCCGCCCCCCGATTCTGGCAGGTGCAGGCCAACGAACCCACGTGTCCATTCGAGGAGAACGCCATGGATCTGCTTCCCATCCGCCGGGCCATCCTGTCCGTGACCGACAAGGCCGGCCTGGTCGAGTTCGCCCGCTTCCTGGCCGACGCCGGGGTGGAGCTGGTCTCCACCGGAGGCACCAAGAAGAAGCTGTCCGAGGCCGGGCTGCCGGTCAAGTCGGTGAGCGAGGTCACCGGATTCCCGGAGATCATGGGCGGCCGGGTCAAGACCCTGCACCCCCACATCCACGCCGGCATCCTGGCCGACAAGGACAACCCCGAGCACCTGGAGACCCTGGAAAAGCTGGGCCTGGCCCCCTTCGACCTCATCTGCGTGAACCTCTACAATTTCGCCCAGGCCAAGGCGAAGGGCCTGGACCTGAGGGCCGCAGTGGAGGAGATCGACATCGGCGGCCCCACCATGCTGCGGGCCTCGGCCAAGAACTTCCACTCGATCCTGGTGGTGCCCGGGGTGCAGCACTACCCCCGGGTCATGCAGGACCTGGCGGCGGGCGCCATGCAGGCCTCCCTTGCCCTGCGCAAGGACATGGCCGTGCAGACCTTCGCGGCCACCGCGGGCTACGACGCCATGATCGCCGACTACCTGGGCTCCAGGACGGTCTAGACGCAGCGCCACATGAGGGGACGGCCATAGCCGAGAAGATCAAGGGCAACACCCAGGGGCTCAAGGCCAGCCATTTGAAGGCCCTGGAGCGCCTCTATGCCCGGCGCTACCCGGCCCAGGGGCTCATAACCCCGGAGCAGGCGAGGGAGCTGGCCCTCATCTCGCACGGCATGGGCCGCCAGGTGGGGCTGCTCCTCAACCGGCACGGCCGGCCGCACTGGGTCATCGTGGGCACCCCCAGCGGGGTGTACATCCCGGACCTGTCCAAGGTGCGCCGCGGCCCGGGCCGGCTGCGCGGCCTGTCGCTGCTGCACACCCACCTGGGCGCTGACCCGCTGACCCAGGAAGACCTCATGGACCTGCTCTTCCTGCGCCTGGACGCCATGGCCGTGCTCACCGTGGACCCCGAGGGCGCGCCGCGCACCCTGCAACTGGCCCACCTCCTGCCCCCCAACCCGGAGAACAAGGCCTACGAGGTCCTGCCCCCGGCCCCCTACCACCGCCTGGACGTGGACCTCGCCGCCCTGGTGGAGGCCCTGGAGGACGAACTGGAGCGCACCGGCAAGCCACTCCCGGTTGCCGGGGGTGGGGGCGGTGCGGCCCCGGGCGCGGCAGGGGTGGAACGGGCGGTGCTGGTGAGCGTGGCCACCGCGCCCCGGCCGGTGCAGGAGGCCTCCCTGGCCGAGCTGGCCGAGCTGTGCCGCACCGCGGGCCTGGACGTGGCCGGCAGCATGGTGCAGCGGGTGCACCAGGTGAACCCCGCCACCATCCTGGGCAAGGGCAAGTTCGCGGACCTGGAGGTGCTGGCCCTGCAGGGTAACGCGGGCCACATCGTGTTCGACCAGGAGCTGACCCCGGCCCAGATGCGCAACCTGGCCGACCTCACCGAGCGCAAGGTCCTGGACCGCACCCAGCTCATCCTGGACATCTTTGCCCAGCACGCCAACACCAAGGCCGGCCGGCTCCAGGTGGAGCTGGCCCAACTGGCCTACACCCTGCCCCGGCTGGTGGGAAAGGGCCTGCACCTGTCCCGGCTCATGGGCGGCATCGGCGGCCGGGGCCCGGGCGAGAGCAAGCTGGAGATGGACCGTCGGCGCATCAAGGAGCGCATGACCTTTTTGCGCAAGGAACTCAAGGAGCTGCGCAAGCGGCGGGGGGCCACCCGGGCGCGGCGCGCCCAGGCCAACCTGCCGGTGGTGGCCCTGGTGGGCTACACCAACGCGGGCAAGTCCACCCTGCTCAACACCCTGACCAGCTCCAAGGTCCTGGCCGAGAACAAGCTCTTCGCCACCCTGGACCCCACCACCCGGCGGCTGCGCTTTCCCCGGGAGCGGGAGATCATCCTCACCGACACCGTGGGCTTCATCCGCCAGCTGCCCGACGAGCTGAAAGAGGCCTTCCGGGCCACCCTGGAGGAACTGGAGGCCGCGGACCTGCTCGTCCACGTGGCCGACGCCGGGCACCCCGAGCTGGACGCCCAGATCATGGCCGTGGACGACATCCTGCGCGAACTCTCCCTGGACGAGAAGCCGCGCCTGCTGGTGCTGAACAAGTGGGACAGCCTGGGCGAGGAGGACCGGGTCCTGGTGGGCAACGCCCACCCCGGCGGCCTGCCGGCCTCGGCCCTGGAGCGCGCCACCCTGGAGCCGCTGGTGGCGGCCATCCTGGAGCGGGCCTTCCCCGGGGTGAGCGTGAACTCCGCCTTCACCGCGGCCGAGGACGACGACCTACCCCTTCAATAATTCTCCTCGGTCCACATCTCGGCCCTGAAGCGCACCACCCGGTTGCGGCCGCCCCGCTTGGCCTCGTACAAGGCCACGTCCGCGAACTTGATGGCCTTGTACATGGCCGTGGCGTCCTCCGGGAACTCGGCCACGCCCAGGGAGATGGTCTTGTGGATGATGGCCCCCGAGGGCAGGACAAAGCTGTGCCCGTCCACCGCGGCCCGGATCTTCTCGGCCACCGCCTCCGAGGCCGCGGCCTCCACGCTCTGCAAGAGGATGAGGAACTCCTCCCCGCCGTAGCGGATGAGCAGGTCGGTCTTGCGGATGGCGGTCTGGATGAGCTGCACCACCTGCTGCAGGACCGCGTCGCCGGCCTGGTGGCCGAACTCGTCGTTGACCTGCTTGAAGAAGTCCAGGTCGGCCATGAGCAGGCCGGTCTTGCGCTCGTCGCGGTCGGACAGGGGCTCGTACTTGGTGATGAACTCGTCCAGGAACCGGCGGTTGTGGCAGCGGGTGAGTGGGTCGCGCAGGGCCTGGTCCTTGGACAGGGCCAGCAGGGCCAGGGAGGAGAGCACCGGCGCGGCCTCGTCCAGGTACTTGCGCATGACCGGGATGAGCAGGCGCACCTTTTCCCAGTCCCGGCGCGGGGCCAGGAAGGAGAACACCGCGCCCACCTTGCCGCTCATGACCAGGGGCAGGCAGCAGCGCACGTTCTTCTCCAGGTCGCAGTTGAAATGGGGGCAGAGCACCGGGTTGTAGAAGGACACCACGTCCTCGGCCGCGCGGCGGGCGCGGCAGACCTCGGCGGAGAAGAGCACCTTGTGCTTGCACAGGGGTTCCTCCGGGGCCGCGTCCTTGGCCAGGATCATGCGGTCCGCGTCGTGGTCCACCTCGAAGATCACGAACTGGGGCAGGCCGAAGTGGCCCTCGAACACGTGGGCCAGCTGGGCGTATACCTCCTCCTTGTCCAGCACCCCCTGCACGTCGCGGGAGAAGAAGGTGAGCTTGGCCATCTGCTCGAGATGGATGGAGATGTCGTCCAGGGAGGGCATCCGGCCGATCTGCTCCTGGGAGCGCAGCACGTAGGAGAGCAGGTGGCCCACCCGGGACAGGAACCCGGACCACAGGCGCATCATGGTGTTCACCACGTTGCGCATCTCGGCCAGTTCGTCGCCCACCCGGGCCTGGAACACCGGGCACTTGCGGCATTCCTCGAACTTGTTCAGGTAGATGCAGGTGTTGCGCCACTGCGGGGACACCGCCTCGCTGCCGGTCTCCAGGTAGCAGGTGAGCCCGGGGTTCTGGTACACCGGGCACTCCTCGTTGTGGCAGTGCATGATGTCCAGGCAGTGCACGTGGTCGGACTCGAAGCGCTCGTTGAAGTAGTTGGAGTGCGAGGAGATGAGGATCTTCTTCAGGCGGCGCAGGAACTGCTCGATGCGGGCCACGTTCAGGTAGAGGAAGAACCACATGGCCGCCGCGCCGGACAGGAAGATCCAGCCGAAGAGCAGCACCTGGCTCCACTTGGCCTCCTGGGGGGCGGCGGCGTCGTAGGTGAGCAGGAGGCGCAGCCGGGCCGCGGGGCCCTCCCCGGCCAGGGGCGCGGCCAGGACAAAGCTGTTGTTCGGCCCGCGGACCAGGCCCGGGGTGGCGGCCAGGCCGGCCGCGCCCGGGGGCAGGGTGGCCCCGCGCTGGGTCAGCACGCTCCAGGAG
>JAEXTU010000453.1 GCA_023453335.1 Pseudomonadota bacterium
GTCCTGGAGCGGGCCGAGGCGGTGATCCTGGTGGACCTGCCGCCCGAGGATTTGCGGGAGCGCCTGGCCGAGGGCAAGGTCTACCTGCCGGAGCAGGCGCGCTGGGCCACCGAGAACTTCTTCCAGACCGGCAACCTGAACGCCCTGCGCGAGCTGGCCCTGCGCTGCACCGCCAACCGGGTCAACACCGAGGTCCTGGTCTACCGCCAGGGCCACGCCATCTCCACCACCTGGCCCACGGCCGAACGCATCCTGGTCTGCGTGGGGCCCTCGCCCAGCTCGGCCACCCTGGTGCGGGCGGCCAAGCGCCAGGCCGACGGGCTGCACGCCCCCTGGCTGGCCCTGTACGTCCAGTCCCGGGCTGAGGGCGAGGACCAGGCCCGGGCCCAGGCCAACCTCCGACTGGCCCAGGAGCTGGGCGCCCAGACCCACGTCCTGCCCGGCGGGGACGTGGCCCGGCAGATCGTGGCCTTCGCCCGCCAGCACAACGCGACCCGCATCCTCATCGGCAAGCCCTTGTCCCGCCGCTGGCGCGACCTGTGGCGAGGCAGTCCGGTGGACCAGCTCATCCGCCTCTCCGGGGAGATCGACGTCTCGGTCATCAAGGCCTCAGCCCCGTCCGGCCCGCCGCCCCCGGCCCCGCCCCGCGCCCCGGTCCCCTGGCGCGACCACGGCCTGGCCCTGGCGGTCATGGCCGCCTGCACCGGCCTGGGCTTCGTCATGTTCCCCTTCTTCGACCTGGCCAACCTCATCATGGTCTACCTGCTGGGGGTCATGGCCGTGTCGGTCAGACTGCACCGCGACGCCGCGGTGACCGCCTCGGTGCTCAGCGTGCTGGCCTTCGACTTCTGTTTCGTGCCCCCGCGCTTCCTGTTCAGCGTGGCGGACGTGAGCCACCTCTTCACCTTCGCGGTCATGTTCGCCGCGGCCCTGGTCATGAGCACCCTGGCCGGACGCATCCGCGACCAGGCCGCGGCCGCCGGCGTCCTGGAGCGCCAGGCCACCGCCCTCTCCGCCCTGTCCCGCGACCTGGCCGCCACCCGGGGCGCGCAGGACCTCCTGCAGGTGGCCCAGCGCCATTTGCAGGAGGTCTTCGCCTGCGCGGCCACGGCCTACCTGGCCGACGCGGCTGGCCGGCTCACCCTGGCCCTGGCCGCGCCCGGCCAGGGCCCCCTGTCCGAGCGGGACCTGGCCGTGGCCCAGTGGGTGCTGGCCAACGGCCGGCCCGCCGGCCTGGGCACCGACACCCTGCCCGAAACCCCGGCCATGTACCTGCCCCTGGCCGGAGCGGTGGCCCCCCTCGGGGTGGTGGGCATCCACCCTGCGGGCAGGGATTCCCGGCAGCGGCTCCTGCGGCCCGACCAGGTGCGGCTCCTGGAGTCCTTCGTGCGCCAGGCCGCCCTGGCCCTGGAGGTGGACCTGCTGGAGGACACCGCCCAGGCCAACCTGGTGGCAGCAGAGCAGGAGAAGCTGCGGGCCGCGCTCCTCTCCACCGTGACCCACGATTTCCGCTCGCCCCTCACCGCCATTGCCGGCTCGGCCGAGGGGCTCCTGGCCCTGGACGAGACCGCCGACCCGGCCCTGCGCCGGACCCTGGCCGGCAACATCCACGCCGAGGCCCAGCGCCTGGGCCGCCTGGTGGACAACCTGCTGCGCCTGGCCGCCCTGGAGTCCGGGCGCATGGCCCCGGCCAAGGAGCCCACCGCAGTGGAGGATGTGGCCGGAGCGGCCTTGGCCCGGCTGGGGGCGGAACTGGCCGGCCACGACGTGCGGCTGGACCTGCCCCCGGACCTGCCCCCGGTGCCCGCGGACCCGGTGCTCCTGGAGCAGGTCTTCCTGAACCTCCTGGAGAACGCGGCCAAGTACACCCCGCCGGGCGGGACCATCCTCGTTTCCGCCCGCCCCGGGGAGCGGGGCATGGCGATGCAGGTGGACGACGACGGCCCGGGCCTGCCTCCTGGGGACCCGCAGCGCCTGTTCGAGCGCTTCGAGCGGGGCGACCGCGCCGGCGGTTCGGGCTACGGCCTGGGCCTGGCCATCTGCCGGGCCATCGTCAAGGCGCACGGCGGCGGCATTTCCGGGCGCACCCGGCCCGAGGGCGGGGCGTCCTTCACCTTCACCCTTCCCTGGGTGTGAGGACGGACATGAGCATGGACAAGGCGCTCATCCTGGTGGTGGACGACGAGGAGCCCATCCGGCGCTTCCTCACCCCCTTCCTGGAGGCCCAGGGCCACCGGGTGCTGGAGGCGGCCACCGGCGAGGCGGCCCTGGCCCTGGCCGACGCCGAAAAGCCGGACGTGATCCTCCTGGACCTGGGCCTGCCCGACCTGGACGGCCAGGAGCTCCTGGGCCGGCTGGCGCCCTGGAGCCGGTCCCGGGTCATCGTGCTCTCGGCCCGGGGCCGGGAGGCGGACAAGGTGGCGGCCCTGGACGCCGGGGCCAGCGACTACCTGACCAAGCCCTTCGGCCTGGCCGAGCTGGCGGCCCGCATCCGGGCGGTCATGCGCCAGGCCTCCCGGGAGGCCGAGGCCATGCCCGACCTGGTCGAGTGCGGGGACCTGGTGATGGATTTCTCGGCCCGGGTGGTGAAGCGCTCCGGCCAGGAGGTGCACCTGACCCCCACCGAGTTCAAGCTCCTGGCCTGCCTGGTGCGCCACCGCGGCAAGGTGGTGACCTCCGGCCAGCTCCTGCGCGAGGTCTGGGGCCGGCACACCCCGGAGCAGGGCCACTACGTGCGCATCCACGTCCACAAGCTGCGCCAGAAAATCGAGGTCGACCCCGCCCGCCCCCGCCACCTCCACACCGAAACCGGCGTGGGCTACCGCTTCGTGGAGTGACGGCCGTCCCGGACGGGCCGGACGGCCGCGCAAAGAGAAGAGGCCAGGACCTGCGTCCCGGCCTCATGCCTCTCCTGGTGCCCAGGGCGGGACTTGAACCCGCACACCCTTTCGGGTCAGGGATTTTAAGTCCCTTGCGTCTACCAATTCCGCCACCCGGGCCCGGGGATTTCCCTTACCTGCCGGCCGGGGGAGGCGTCAACGGACTCTATGCAGTGCAGGGGATTTCAACCAGTTCCTTCGATACCTTGTCCTCACCCCTAACGTGTGTTAGACTTTACGCAAGATGCGACGGGCCGCCGGAGGGGGCGGCCGCGGCGCAATGGCCTCGGAAACAGCGGCAACAGGTTGGGGGACGCTGTGAAATTCACCTTCCTTGGCTCGGGTTCCGCCTTCTCCCTGGACAACTGGCAGTCCAACATGCTGCTCACCTCGGACCGCGGCAAGCACCTGCTCGTGGACTGCGGCGCGGACGCCCGCCACGCCATCAAGGAGCAGGGCCTCAGCTACCGCAACGTCGACGCGGTCTACGTCTCCCACCTGCACAACGACCACGTGGGCGGCCTGGAGTGGCTGGGCTTCACCCGCAAGTTCGACCCCTCCTGCGACCGGCCGGTCATGTACATCAGCCTGTTCCTCAAGAGCGAACTCTGGAACGACGTGCTCTCCGGCGGCATGCGCTCCCTGCAAGGCGAGATCGCCGATTTGGAGACCTATTTCGACGTGCGCGGGGTGCCCAAGAACGGCTCCTTCACCTGGGAGGGCGTCACCTTCCGCCTGGTCCAGACCATCCACATCATGGACGGCTACACCTACGTGCCCTCCTTCGGCCTGCTCTTCGAGGTGGACGGGGTCGCCGTGTTCCACACCACCGACACCCAGTTCGCGCCGGAGCAGATCAAGGAATTCTACAAGCGCGCCGACATCATCTTCCACGACTGCGAGACCACGCCCTTCGAGAGCGGGGTCCACGCCAACTACCAGAAGCTGAAGACCCTGCCCGCCGAGGACCGCGCCAAGATGTGGCTCTACCACTACAACCCCGGCCCCCTGCCCGACGCCAAGGCCGACGGGTTCCGCGGGTTCGTGAAAAAGGGCCAGGTCTTCGACTTCGCCAACCCGGAGACCCTGGGCTAACTGCTCGCCAGCCCGCAGAAGAAGGGCGGTTCGCGCACCGCCCTGTGCCTTTCCCCATCTTGCCAGCCCTTGGCCGCTCCCATGCCCCGACGGAAAAGGGGGGGTGGCGCACCG
>JAEXTU010000455.1 GCA_023453335.1 Pseudomonadota bacterium
AACTCCTGCGGGGTCCACAGCCCGCGCAACAGGGCGTCCGAGCCGAACTGGGCCGGCTCGCCGGCCAGGGCGACGGCTTGAATGGCCAAGCAGACGGCCAGGACGAACTGGGAGAACGGGTGCCGCATGGGGGTATCCACAGGCAGTATGGTCCAGAAATTCCCCGGCGGGAAGAGGGACGGGGGGCGGCGACTGGCGCGGATTTCCAACGCACTTGAAAGACTTTAAAATTCGTCGTAGGGGCGGGAGGGTCCGTTCAGAGCGTTTCACCTATTTAGGGCGGCGCATGGATTTCGAACAACTCATTCAGGAATGCCCCGACGTCTCGGACCTGGAGCGCCTGCTCCAGGTGGAGCGGTACGCCTGGCTGTCCCTGTCCCAGGACCCGGCCATGGTGATCTCCATCGACGGCCAGGTGGAGGACGCCAACACCCACTGGGAGCGGGTGGTGGGCCTGGAGCGGGAGCGGCTGCAGGGGGCCTACCTCATCGAGTTCATCCATTTCGACGACCGGGAGCGGGCCCTGGCCGAGATGCAGAAGCTGGTGACCTCGGACATCGGCTCGGCCTCGGTGCACTTCCAGTTCTCCGGCGGGGACGGGGAGTTCGTGCTGCTCTCCTGGAACATCATTTTCTCGCCCTTTCACAACTCCTATTTCTGCACCGCCCGCGAGGTGCGCAGCAGCGACCGCCGCCGCTCGGACAACCTGGCCTACCGCGACGTGCTCACCGGCCTGGCCAACCGCCTGGCCCTGTCCGAGGCCCTGGCCGAACTGGTGGCCACCTGTGCGGAGCACAACGAGCATTTCCATCTCCTGTTCATCGACCTGGACGGATTCAAGGCGGTCAACGACACCTTCGGGCACAAGGCCGGCGACGCGCTCCTGGTGCGCGCAGCCCGGCGCATGCAGTCCTGCATGGCCGAGCCCGGGGGCATCTTCCGCCTGGGCGGCGACGAGTTCATCGTGCTCACCCCGGGCTGCCACGAACGGGAGGCCGCCAAGTCCCTGGCCGAGCGTCTGCTCTGGCGGCTCTCCGCGCCGTACGAGCTGGACGGCCAACAGGCCAAGACCGGGGCCAGCATCGGCATCGCCGCCTTCCCGGCGGATGGGGCCTCGCCCGAGGACATCATGGACAAGGCCGACCAGGCCATGTACCACGTCAAGCGCCACGGCAAGAACGGCTACGCCTTCGCCGACCAGGCCCCGGACCGCAACGGCGGCTAGCCCGTCCGGCCGTCCCGCATCCCCCGACTCGGCATGGATTCACGGCGCTGGAGCGTCCCCTCGTCCCTGGCGGCCCCGGCGCGGACGGGGAGCGGAGTCCGGCCGTGAGGGAGAACACCCGGGCCGCCCTGCTCCTGGCCCTGACCGCGCTCCTCTGGAGTTCGGGCGGGCTGGCCATCAAGCTGGTGGACCTCCATCCCCTGGCCCTGACCGGGGTGCGCAGCGCCCTGTCCGCCCTGACCCTGGCCGCGCTGCTCCGGGGCCGGCTGGGCCTGTCCCTGACCCCGGCCGGCCTGGGCGGGGCCGCGGCTTACGCCGCCATGCTCATCAGCAACGTGGCGGCCACCAAGCTCACCACCGCGGCCAACGCCATCCTCCTGACCTACACCGCGCCGGTCTACGTGGCCCTGCTCGCGCCCCTGGCCCTGGGCGAGCCCACCCGCCGCCGGGACTGGGCCTTCGTGGCCGTGGCCCTGGCCGGCATGGTCCTCTTCTTCCTGGACCGGCTCTCGGTCCAAGGCCTGTGGGGCAACCTGATCGCGGTGGGCACCGGCCTGTCCTATGCGGTGTTCACCCTGTGCCTGCGCGCCCAGAAGAGCGCCTCGCCGGTGGGGTCGGTGGTGCTGGGTCATGCGTTGACCGCGCTGTTGGGACTGCCCTTCCTGGCGCAGGGAATGCCCGACGCCGCGGGCTGGCTGGGCCTGGCCTATCTGGGCGTGGTGCAGCAGGGCGCGTCCCTGGCCCTCTACGTCTGGTGCATCAAGCGGCTGGGCGCCCTGGAGGCCATCCTGCTCATGACCCTGGAGCCCATCCTGAATCCGGTCTGGGTGGCCCTGGGCGTGGGCGAACTGCCCGGCCCCTGGGCCCTCGCGGGCGGCGGCGTGGTCCTGGCCGCCTTCACCCTGCGCGCCCTGGCCGCGGCGAGGGGGTTGCGTCCCCCCGCCGGGGCCGCGGGGGTTTGAGTTTCCCCGGGAAAACGCGTATCAGCCTT
Source organism: Pseudomonadota bacterium (assembly GCA_023453335.1). Lineage (GTDB taxonomy): Bacteria > Desulfobacterota > Desulfovibrionia > Desulfovibrionales > Desulfovibrionaceae > UBA6814. The sequence goes on from JAEXTU010000455.1 coordinate 2,217, forward strand.
CCCATAGAGACTGCCCATGCTCGCCCGCGCCGCCACCGCCGCCTTGCTCGGCATTGATGCCTTCCGTGTGGACCTGGAGGTGGACTTCGCCCGCCGCGGGATGCCGGCGTTCACCATGGTGGGGTTGGCCGAGGGCGCGGTGCGGGAGAGCAAGGAGCGGGTGTTTGCCGCGCTCAAGAACTGCGGCTTTTCCCTACCCCCAGCCCGGATCACCGTGAACCTGGCCCCGGCCGACGTGCGCAAGGAGGGGTCGGCCTACGACCTGCCCCTGGCCCTGGCGCTGTTGGCCGCCTCGGGGGTGCTGGACCCGGAGCAGCTGGCCGGGTTCTACTTCTCGGGCGAACTGTCCCTCACCGGCGAACTCAAGCCCGTGAACGGGGCCCTGCCCCTGGCCATCTCGGCCCGGGATTCCGGGGCGCGGGGCGTGCTGGTGCCGCCGGACAACGCGGCTGAGGCCGCGGTGGTCAAGGACGTGGCCGTATACGGCCCCCCCACCCTGGCCGCGGCGGTGCGCTTTTTGGCCGGGGAGGACGGCCTGGCCCCGGTCACGAGCGACATCGCCTCCCTCTGGGGCCGGCGCGAGGCCCATCCCCTGGACTTCGCGGACGTGAAGGGCCAGGAGCACGCCAAGCGCGCGGTGGAGATCGCCGCGGCCGGCGGGCACAATCTCTTGTTCATCGGCCCCCCGGGCAGCGGCAAGACCATGCTGGCCCAGCGCATTCCCTCGGTCATGCCGCCCTTGGGCTTCGGCGAGGCCCTGGAGGTCACCAAGATATACTCGGTGGCCGGCCGCCTGGACCAGGGCCAGGCCTTGGTGGTGACCCGGCCCTTCCGCAACCCGCACCACACCATCTCCGACGCCGGGCTCATCGGCGGCGGCCAGATCCCCCGGCCGGGCGAGGTTTCCCTGGCCCACCGCGGGGTGCTGTTCCTGGACGAGCTGCCCGAGTTCAAGAAGCACGTGCTGGAGGTCCTGCGCCAGCCCCTGGAGGACGGCAAGGTCACCATCTCCCGGGCGGCCATGTCCCTGGACTACCCCGCGGACTTCATGCTGGTGGCGGCCATGAACCCCTGCCCCTGCGGCTACCACGGCGACGACCGCCACCCCTGCCGCTGCACCCCGCTCCAGGTCGCCTCCTACCGCTCCCGGCTCTCCGGCCCGCTCCTGGACCGCATCGACCTGCACGTGGAGGTCCCGGCTGTGCCCTACAAGGACCTCCGGCAGGTGAAGAGTCCGGTGGACTCCGCCGCCATGCGCTCCCGCATCGAGGCGGCCCGGGCCATCCAGGCCGGGCGCTACGCCGACGCCGGCATCCTGGAGAACGCCCAGCTCACCGGCGAGCGCCTGTCCACCTGCTGCGGCCTCACCGCCGAGGAGCACGCCTTCCTGGAAAAGGCGGTGCAAGCCCTGGGCCTCTCGGCCCGGGCCTATACCCGGATTCTGCGCATCGCCCGCACCATTGCCGACCTGGAGGCCGCGCCCGCGGTGCGCACGCCGCACCTAGCCGAGGCCATCCAGTACCGCAGCCTGGACCGGGAGCAGGGCTAGGC
>JAEXTU010000459.1 GCA_023453335.1 Pseudomonadota bacterium
GTTCTCGTCCACGCCGAAGACCTTGGCCACAAACGTGCCGTAGATGAAGTAGCCCCCTAGCAGAGCGACCAGGGAGAGCATGAAATAGAGCATGGTCCGACCCTCCTTTTGCCGCCTATCTAAGGCCGCCAGCAACAGGGGGAAAGGAGGGCGGGGCCGGCGGTCATCTTTGCCGGATGGAATGCCGTATAGCCGGGGTGGAATGCATGGCGGGGTATCGCGCAATCCCGCAATCCTGCAATGCCGGCCAGGCGCGGGGCGGCTGGAGGAGTCAGGCCAGCGCAGTCTCGGCAGCGGCGGCAGGGGGGATGAGCATGCGCACCTCGGTGCCCTGGCCCGGGGTGCTCTCGATGTGCATGCGGCATTGCGGGCCGTAGATGCGGGACAGGCGCAGGGAGCAGTTCTTGACCCCGATGCCGCCGGAGGGGGCCTCGGCCCCGTTGCCGGCGAAGATGCGCTTGACCTGGGCCGGGGCCATGCCCACCCCGTTGTCCCGCACCCGGATGCCGAGCCCTCCGTTCTCCCGGGCCACGGACAGGGTGATGAGCCCGCCCTCCTCGCGGCCGGACAGGCCGTGCTTCACCGCGTTCTCCACCAGGGGTTGGATGATGAGCGGCGGGATGGGCCAGTCCCGGCAGTCGGCGGCCACGTCCATGGCCACGGTGATGCGGTCCCCGAAGCGGGCCTGCTCGATGGCCAGGTAGGAGCGCACCTGGTCCAGCTCCTCGGCCAGGGGCACGAAGCTGCGCTCGCTGGCCAGGTTCTTGCGCATGTAGGAGGCCAGGTCCACCAGGAGGTCCCGGGCCCGCTTGGGGTCGGATTGGCAGAAGGCGGCGATGGTGTTGAGCGCGTTGAACTGGAAGTGCGGGTTGATCTGGGCCTGGAGGTGGCGGATCTCGGCCTGGGACAGGAGTCGGGCCTTGACCTGGATGTCCTCCAGCTCGAGCTGGAAGGAGAAGAGGTCGGCCAGGCCCTTGGCCAGCTCGAAGCGGATCTGGTCCAGCTTGACCTGGGAGCTGCCGTAGAGCTTGAGAGTGCCCACCAGGGTGGAGCCCTTGCGCAGGGGCACGATGATGGCCGAGGTGAAGGGGCAGTCGGGCTGGTTGCAGCCGATGAGCGCGCGGCCGTGCAGGAACACCGCCTCGCCGGTGGCCAGCACCGAGCGGGTGGCCGAGGTGAGGATGGGCTGGCCGGGCAGGTGGTGGTCCGCGCCCACCCCGATGTGGGCCAGCACCGTGCTGTCGTCGGTGATGGCCACCGCGGCCGGCGCGGTCTTGGCGTAGATGATCTCGGCCGTGGCCCGGGCCGAGTCGTAGTTCAGGCCTGAGCGCAGGTGGCCCACGGTCTGGTTGGCCACCGCCAGAATCTGCTGGGCGTGCTGGGACAGTCGCCGCTCCCGCTGCACGATGGTCACCGAGAGGATCTGGGCGAACACGCCCGCGCCCAGGGAGTTCACGATGATCATGGGCAGGGCGATGACCTGGACCAGGGCCAGGGCGTCGGCAAAGGGCCGGCACCAGGCCAGGACCAGGAACATGTGCAGGGTCTCGCCCAGGGTGGTCAACGGAATGGCCACCTTCCAGTTCAGGGCGTCGCCCCGGTAGCGGGCGGCCACGATGCCCGCGGCCAACCCCTCCAGGCAGGTGGCCAGGGAGCAGGGCACCGCGGAGAATCCCCCCAGGTCGATGGCCATGCGGTGACCGCCGGCGATGAACCCGGCCCCGAAGCCCACCAGCGGCCCGCCGAACAGGCCGGCGGTGATGACCGCGGTGGCCCGCAGGTTGGCGAAGGACTGGGCGATGGGGTCGCCCGCGTAGGTGCCCAGGATGCCCAGTGCCCCGAAGAGCACCACCAGGAAGGCCTTGTTCACCGACTGGGGCAGGGAGAAGCCCAGGCGGTGCACCGGGATCACGGACAGGAGCAGGAAGGCGCTGGCCACCAGCAGGCCCAGCCGGTTGATGAGGGAGAGCAGCAGGGTGAGGGTGGTGGCGGAGGTGAGGTCCATGGCGTTGTCCTACAAGTCGAGCTTTTCCTTGAACTCCCGCACCCGGGAGCGGCTCACGGTGATCTCGGCCCCCGCGGCGTCGGCCATGACCAGGAGGTATTTGCCGTTCATCCAGGGCGAGCACTCCCGGATGCAGGCCAGGTTCACCAGGGCGGAGCGGTTGGCCCGGAAGAAGGACAGGCCCTCGAGCTTGGCCTCCAGCTTGTCCAGGGTCACGCAGGCCTGGCAGGGATAGGAAACCTCCCGGGTGTACACCGCCACCCGCTTGTCGTCGGCCAGGCAGTAGGCGATCTCCCCGGGGGCCAAGAGCAGGATGCGGCCGCCGTGCTCCACCGCCACCCGGGCCAGGCGGCGGGTGAGTCCCACCTCGCAGAGCAGGCGCTCCAGGCCCGGAGGCAGGGCCTCCCGGCCCCCGGCCAGCTCCTGGCGCACCCGGTCCAGGCTCTTGGCCAGGCGCTCCTCGGAAAAGGGCTTGAGCAGGTAGTCCACGGCGTTGGCCTCGAAGGCCTGGATGGCGTAGCTGTCGTAGGCCGTGGCGAAGACCACCAGGGGCGGCCGGGGCAGGGCGCACAGCTCGGCCAGGACCTCGAACCCGTTGCTGCCCGGCAACTGGATGTCCAGGAACACCAGGTCGTGCTCCCGGGCGTGGGCCGCGGCCACGGCCGCTCCCGCCGAGCCCACGCTGTCCACCACCTCCAGGTCGGGGTGGGCGGCGAGCAGGCTGAGCAGGTATTCCCGGGCCGGGGGTTCGTCGTCCACGATCATGCAGCGTATGCTCACGGCATTCACTGTATAATTCCCCCGCCGGGCTGTCCATGCGGCGGAAGGGAGCTTCCCTGCCGGCCGGGAATGCTTATGGTGAAAAGAGGGAAACTTCCCGACAAGGAGGAATGTCCCATGCGTCCCATCGAGAAGAGCGAAGAGTACAAGGGCCGGGTCATCACCGTGACCCCGCACCATTCCCGTTGCTCCAACTATGCCCTGACCATCGCCCTGTGCGACGGCACCCCGGTGCGGCACGTGCCGGAGGCGGGGACCTCCCCGGGCCGGGCCCTGACGCTGGGCCGGGATATGGTGGACTTCGACCAGAGCCTGGGCTGAGCGCGCCCTGCGCCAGTCCTGCCGCCC
>JAEXTU010000026.1 GCA_023453335.1 Pseudomonadota bacterium
GGCTGGACAGCCACGATCTGCCGGCCCTGGTGGCCGAGCGCCTCGCCCGGGCCGAGGGCCTGTTCCGGGAGACCCTGCGCCCCCTGTACCTGCACACCGCGGAAGGCTACGCCTCGGGCGACATGCCGCAGCGCTACCTGGCCGCGGCCCGGGGCGCGGGCCGGCCGGCCGGCTCCTGACTCGTTCCTAAATATTTCTTTCCTCCCAGCCTGTTCCGTTCAACCGTAAAGATTTCTTTGCGCCTGTCCGATAGAGCAGGCAAAGCCGACGGGGACCGCGGCATGGGGCCGCTCCCCCCCGCCTTGGAGGAATCGTCATGAGCGTGACCGGAGTGACCCACGGGACCGACCCGGCAGTGGCGCTCCACCGGCTCGGTGAGAGCGACCGCTCCCTGGTGGCGATGATGAAGGACGTGCGCAAGGCGCGGCTGCACCGCGAGGTGTACGCCAAGCCCGAACTGGCCGGAAAGCTGGTGGCCCTGGAGGCCTCTCCGGTCTACAACTCCAAGGCGGAGCTCATCCAGTCCACGGGACTCAACCTGTAGGCGGGATCCGACCGGGGCCGGCGTCGGCCCACCGACAAGGCGCCGTACACGGGGCGCGGGCCGCGACGGCTGGCCAGTGGGGCCTCGACCTCCCCTGACTGGACACAACGCGCGGTCTGCGCCCTGTGTGCGTGGCAACCCCGGAGAACGCCTGGCACCAATACTGCAAAGGAAAACGCGGAGCTGCACGCGGCAGGGGTCACGCCCTGCCCGCTGCCACGGCTGCGGCCGTTGACAGCAGGCGGGCGGGCAACTAAGCAAAGGACAGTCAACCGCGTGGGCACGGCCCGGGAGGGCGACCATGACCATTCGAGGCATCGGACCGAACGAGAATCCCTACGAGAATCTGCGCATCCGCGAGGATGCCGACGTCAACCGGACCGACAACCGCACCGGCGCCGACGGGAAAACGACGCCCTCGGGCGACGGCGTGTCCGTGAGCAGCGATGCCAAGCTCCTGGCCGCCGGGTTCGAGGAGGCACGCAAGGCCCCGGACGTGCGCGAGGACAAGGTGGCCCGGCTCAAGGAGTTGGTGGCCAGCGGCAAATACACCACCGACAGCCGCGACATAGCCCAGCGCATGCTGCGCGAGGACGCCGAGGACCTGGGCTGACACCTGCCCTTTCCTGCCCGAAAAACCCGCCGCAAGGCGGGTTTTTTAGTGGCTGGCCGGCCCGGGCTTCCGCGGGGGAGACTCTGCCGAAAACTCCACCCGCACTGCCGCACCCTGCTCCGAGGTGATGCTCAACTCACCCTTCAACTGGGCGGCCAGGGAGCGGATGAGGCCCATGCCCACCCCCTCGGCCCGGGAGTCCAGGCCCCGGCCGTTATCCTGCACAGCCAGAAGGACCCGTTCCCCCTCGCGGGCCTTGAGGCGCACCGCCACCCGGCCCCGCTCGCCCTCGGCAAAGGCGTGGGCGAAGACGTTGGTCAGGGCCTCGCCCAGGAGCATCCCGCAGGGCACGGCCCGCTCCAGGCGCAGCACCACCTCGTCCAGGTCGAAGGCCGCCTCCACCCGTTGGACGCGGTGCCGCGCGGCCAGGTAGGCGTACAACTCGCGCACGAAGCGGGCCATGTCCACCTGGTCCAGCCGCTCGCTCCCGTAGAGCTGGGAGTGGATGAGGGCCATGCCGTAGACCCGGGCAATGGCCGCATCCAGGGCCGGGGCCGCGGTGCTGTCCACCACCCGGTCCCGGGCCAGGTTGAGCAGGCCCACCATGACCTGGAGGTTGTTCATGACCCGGTGGTGGACCTCCCGGAGCAGGGTCTCCCGCTCGTCCAGGGCAGCCTTGAGCTGGTCGCCCCGCTCCAGGAGCTGGGCGTTGCTGCGGGCCAAGGCGGCGAGGTGGGAGCGCACGAACCACCAGACCAGGGCCGCGGTGACCGCCACGAAGAACCAGCCCTTGAAGGTCTGGAGGGAGGTCAGGGTTTCGGGGTCGTGCACCAGGAAGGCCAGGGCGCGATCCGAGAACACGATCCACAGCCCCCCGAACAGCGCGTACAGGAACGCCGAGCGCAGGGCGCGGCGGTCCGCGTCGTGATCGCGCCGGCCCGGCGCGGCCTGGGGTGCGGCATCAGAGGGCATTCCCCATACTACCCCAGACTGCGGGGAAAAATCCAGGGCCAAATGCCGGCAAACCGGTGGACTACTCCCGCTTCAGCGCCTTGCCCACGTTCCAGCAGGGACCCAGCTTCTCGCCCAGGGACCAGTACTGGACGCTCGAAAAGTCGAAGAGCAGGGGCCTGACCCGGGCCAGGTCGATCTTGCCCCCGGCCAGCACCTCCTCCTCGGCGTACGTGTTCACGATCTCGCCCACGAACACCTCGTGGCTGGGGAAATCCACCACCCGGTCCAGGCGCAGCTCCATGCACACCGGGCAGCCCGCGATCAGGGGCGCGTGCTCCAGCTCCCCAGCGAACAGCTCAAACACCCCGGACTTGTCGGTGTTCCGGCCCGAAACCAGGCCCACGTAGTCGGTCTCCGCCATGAGGTCCTGGCCCGGGATGTTGATGCTGAACTCGCGGTGCTCGCGGATGCCCCGACCCGACCAGTGGCCCTTGTTGATGCCCACCGACAGGTACTGGGGTTGGCCGTGGTTCATGATGCCCACATGGGCGACGGTCAGGAAATTGGGGCGGCCGTCCACCACCGCGCCCACGATGGTGGTCAGGGATGGGTACAGGGCGTTGGCCGGCCCGAGCTTGGTCTTCATGGAGCCCTCCTGGGATTCGGTTTACTTGCCTGCCTGTCTGGTATATTTCTTTCGCCAAGGCAAGTACGCACTTTATTGTTGTATAGTATCCCAAAAGATACCAAGGAGGCGGCCATGTCCGACGCCTGCGGGCTCAAGCGATGCGGGGACCGCGAATACTACTGCCCGGTGGAGCTGTCCTTGCAGGTCATCGGCGGCAAGTGGAAGCCGCTCATCCTCTACCGGCTGGTGCAGGCCGAGCGCCTGCGCTTCTCCGAGCTCAAGCGCCGCATCCCCAGCATCACCCAGAAGATGCTCACCCAGCAGCTGCGCGAGCTGGAGGCGGACCGGGTGGTGGAGCGCACCGTGTACCCCCAGGTGCCGCCCCGGGTGGAGTACAACCTCACGGAGCTGGGCCGCTCGGTGATGCCGGTGATGGACGCCCTGTGCGCCTGGGGCCGCGAGTTCGCCCGCGACGCCGAGGAGGCCGCGGGCCGCGACGCGGCGTAGGCCGCCCGGGCGGCCTGAATCAACGCGGGCAGGCTTCGGGGCCGCCCTCCCAGACTTCCACTCGGTTGCGGCCATTGGCCTTGGCCCGGTAGAGGCACTGGTCGGCCCGCGACAGGAGCCGGTCCTCGTCGGGCGGCTCAGCCTCCTGGCCAGGCTCGAACGCTGCGCAGCCCAGGCTCAGAGTAACCGGGATGGCCTCGCCGGAGGGGCTCATGAAGAAGTGCCCCTCCACCTGCTTTCGAATTTTTTCGGCCGCGGCCCGAGCCCCTTCCAGAGTGGTGCCCGGGAGCACGACCAGGAACTCTTCCCCGCCGTAGCGGCCAGTCACGTCGCTCTGCCGGGAAGAAGATTTGAGGATGCCGGCCACCTCGCGCAGCACTGCGTCGCCGCTCTGGTGACCGTGGCAATCGTTGATCTTCTTGAAGAAGTCGATATCGGCCATGATACAGGCCAAGGGCGAGCCGTAGCGCACCGCCCGGGGGTGCTCCTCGCGCAGCCGGGTGAACAGGTGGCGTCGGTTGTACAGGCCGGTGAGTTCGTCGGTCACGGCCATGTCCTCGATGCGGCGCATGGCCGCCTTGAGCTTGCGCATGAGCCGCAGCACGAAGAGGTAGATGAGGCCCAGCAGCAGGGCGGCCAAGACCAGCCCCAATACCACGATGGCGATGTTGCTCCGGGTCAGGGCATATTCGGCCTGAGTGATGTCGAAACGAACCGAGATGCCGCCGCGCACCTGCCCCTCGCTGTATCCCTGCTCAGCGTGGCAGGCCAGACAACTCTTCTCCACGAAGAGCGGCGCCATGTAGCGGAAGAAGACATTGTCCCCCTCGGACTCCCTGCCCATCGCCTCCTTTTCTCCCGCCTCAAAGCTGCGCAGGGCACCGGACTCGAACCCGTCCGCAACGTTGTGCGGGTTGAGGGGCTTCAGACTGGTGATGTGGAAGGTGAACATCCCGGCCTTGGCCGCCAACTCCGAGACCTCGCGAGTCATGAGCGCGGGATTTTTCCTGGTGTAGACCTTGCCGCTCATCTCGGTGATGTCCGGATTCTTCAGGTAGGGATTGGAAATCACTCCCGGAGTCTTCTCCACGTACACCCCGCCGTACTGGGCGATCCAGCGCCGCATAAGCACGATGTTCTCGAAGTGGGACCGGGCCCGGGCCTCGATCTCCTGCTCGATGAGGGCCTTGTTGCGGATGACGATGCCGATGAACACCGCCAGGATGGCCATCAGCACCAGGAGGCAGACATTGAGCAGAAAGCGTCCCCAGAGATCGAACCGGGTCGATTCTCCAGGGCGGGTGGCAGGTCCGGCCTGCTCGGCTGGCATATTTGTCCCCTGAATAATGGGTTATTTTTCTGCATTAATATATCTCCGAATCCCCCTCCTGTCGTCAAGCCTGTTGACTTGGCTGGCGCGGCCCTTCGACACCTTCCCTTGACAATGTTTACGGCCTCTTCTTATAGGTCTACACCCCGCAAAACCGGGGACCGCAGCCACGCGGTCCGCACCGAGCGAGGAATACACCAGGGGAGTAGGCCATGTCCGAAGCGCTCAAGAATCAGAGAACTTACGCCATCGTCGGCCACGGCGGCTGCGGCAAGACCAGCCTGGCCGAGATGCTCCTGTTCGCCGCCGGGGCCATAGCCCGGCCGGGCAAGATCGAGGAGGGCACCACCGCCCTGGACACCGAGCCCGAGGAGCTCAAGCGCCGCGGCTCCATCCAGCCCGGCTTCGCCCGCTTCGAGTGGAAGAAGAACGTCCACTACCTGGTGGACACCCCGGGTGACGGCAACTTCACCGGCGACATCGCCTACACCCTGGCCGCGGTGGACGCGGTGCTCTTCACCGTGGACGCGGTGGACGGGGCCAAGCCCCTGACCCGCCGCCTCTGGGAGGACGTGAAGAAGGCCGGCCGCTCGGCCATGGTCTTCATCAACAAGATGGACCGCGACCGCGCCGACTTCCAGATGGCCTACGACAGCCTCTCCATGCTGGAGATCAAGCCGGTCCTGCTCCACTACCCCATCGGCGCCAAGGAGGATTTCAAGGGCCTGGTGGACGTGTTCGCCAACAAGGCGCTTTTGTTCGGGGAGAACGGCAAGGTGACCGAGGCCGAGGTGCCCGCGGACCTGGCCGACGAGGTGGCGGCCCTGCGCGAGGCCACCATCGAGAACATCGCCGAGTCCGACGAAGTGCTCATGGAGAAGTACCTGGAAGAGGGCGCGCTCACCCCCGAGGAGATCGACGTGGCCCTGCGCGCCGGCGTGGTCTCCGGGGCCCTGGTCCCGGTCTCCTGCGGCGCGGCCCTGCAGATCGCGGGCGGGGCCCAGGTGCTGGACGCCATGCAGCGCCTCTTCCCCTGCCCCCTGGACCGCCCGGCCTTCGTGGGCGAGGACGGCGAGCGGCCCTCCTCCCTGGACGCGCCCCTGTCCATGTTCGTGTTCAAGACCCTGGCCGACCCCTTCGCGGGCCAGCTCTCGGTGCTGCGCATCATGTCCGGCTCCTGCGCCGGCGACGCCCAGGTGCTGAACACCGCCAAGGGCGAGAAGGAGCGCATCGGCCAACTCCTGGCCATGCTGGGTAAGGAGCAGAAGCCCATGAAGGACCCGGCCCTGCCCGGGGCCATCGTGGCCGTGGCCAAGCTCAAGGCCACCAGCACCGGCGACACCCTGTCCGACGAGAAGCAGGCCTTCGCCTTCAAGAAGCCCGGCCTGCCGCCCACCCTCATCTCCTACGCCCTGGCCCCCGAGGCCAAGGGCGAGGAGGACAAGGTCTACTCCGCGGTGGCCAAGCTCCTGCCCGAGGACATCACCCTGCACCTGGACCGCGACGCCGAGACCGGGGACATCCTCATCTCCGGCATGGGCCAGCTGCACATCGAACTGTCCGTGGAAAAGGCCAAGCGCCGCTCCAAGACCAACATCCTGCTCAAGACCCCCAAGATCCCCTACCGGGAGACCTTCAAGGGCAAGGCCGACGTGCAGGGCCGGCACAAGAAGCAGTCCGGCGGCCGCGGCCAGTTCGGCGACTGCTTCATCCGCCTGGAGCCCATGCCCCGCGGCAGCGGCTACGTGTACGAGGACGCCATCGTGGGCGGCTCCATCCCGCGCCAGTACATCCCGGCCGTGGACAAGGGCGTGCAGGAGGCCGCGGCGCGCGGCGTGCTGGCCGGCTACCCGGTAGTGGACTTCAAGATCATCTGCTACGACGGCTCCTACCACGCGGTGGACTCCTCGGAAATGGCCTTCAAGATCGCCGGATCCATCGCCTTCAAGAAGGCCGCCGAGGTGGCGAGGCCCATCCTGCTCGAACCCATCGTCACCGTGAGCGTGTTCGTGCCCGACTCCTTCATGGGCGACGTGATCGGCGACCTCTCCTCCCGGCGCGGCAAGGTGCTGGGCTCCGACTCCAAGGCCGGGGTCACCGAGATCAAGGCCCACGTGCCCATGGCCGAGGTGCTCCAGTACGCCCCGGACCTCCGCTCCATGACCGGCGGCCAGGGCACCTTCACCATGGAGTTCGACCACTACGAAGAGGCCCCGCCCATGGTGGCCGAGAAGGTCATCGCCGAGTCCAAGAAGGCCGAGGAATAGTCCGGCCGCCCTCCCGACCCCCTCGCCGCCCCCCGGAAAACCCCTCCGGGGGGCGGCGTTTTTGTCTTGAGGGGACCCCGCATTTCCAGTACACGTCACGGAGCGGCAACGTCCCCGAACGGCCGCCGGAAACACCACCCAGCCATGCTCCGCAACCTCGTTTTCTACCTCTTCTTCATCCCCGCGACCCTGGTCTGTTCCACCCTGGCCGCCCTGGCCCCCAGCGGGGCCATGTCCCGGGCCGTGGGCCGGTTCTGGGGCCGGCTGGCCCTGGCCTTTTCCGGGGCGCGCCTGGAGTGCGACCTCTCCAGCCTGGAGCCCGGCCGGGCCTACATCTTCATGGCCAACCACCAGAGCAACCTGGACATCCCCACCCTCTACGCGGTGCTGGGCAGCCGGCCCTTCGGGTTCGTGGCCAAGGAGAGCCTGTTCCGCATCCCCATCTTCGGCAAGGCCATGCTCCGCGCCGGCCACGTGCCCATTGACCGGGACAACCCGCGCAAGGCCATGAAGGCCATCGAGTATGCCGCGGAGCAGACCGCCAAGGGCTTCTCCATCGTGGTCTTCCCCGAGGGCACCCGGGGCACCGACCTGTCGGCCCTGCAGGAGTTCAAGATCGGGGGCATGATCATGGCCCTCAAGACCGGAGCCCCGGTGGTGCCGCTCCTCATCACCGGCACCGGGGCCATCCTGCCCAAACACGCCCTGCGCCTGCGCCCGGTACGCGAGGTCCGGGTGCGCGCCCTGCCCCCCATCGTGACCCAGGGCCGCTACACCGTGAAGGACCGCGAGAAATTCAAGGACGACCTCTACGCCATCATGAACAGCGAGTACCAGAAGATCGCCGGAGAGGCCCATGCCTGAGCCCGCGGTGCGCGTGGCCGCCCTGGGCGGCATGGGCGAGATCGGCATGAACTGCCTGGTCCTGGAGTGCGGCGAGTCCATGATCGTGGTGGACTGCGGCCTCATGTTCCCGGACGACTACCTCTTCGGCATCGACGTGGTCATCCCCCGCTTCGACTACGTGCTCTCGCGCAAGGAGCGCCTGGCCGCGGTGATCCTCACCCACGGCCACGAGGACCACATCGGCGCCCTGCCCTGGTTCTTGCCCTACGTGTCCGCGCCCATCTACGGCTCGGCCTTCACCCTGGGCCTGGTCAACGAAAAGCTCAAGGAGCACAACCTCGACAAGTACGCCGATCTGCGCACGGTCAGCGGCCGGCAGACCATCTCGGCCGGCGAGTTCGAGGTGACCTTCTTCGAGGCCTGCCACTCCATCGTGGGCGGGTTCTCCCTGGGCATCGAGACCCCGGCCGGCCGCATCCTGCACACCGGCGACTTCAAGATCGACCGCAACCCGCTGGACAACCTGGCCACCGACCTGGAAGGCATCCGCGGGTTCTGCGACCCCGGCGTGCTGCTCATGCTCTCGGACTCCACCAACATCGAGCGGGACGGCTTCGCCCTCACCGAGCGGGAGATCAAGAGCAGCCTGCGGCGCATCTTCGGCGAGGCCACCGGCCGCATCATCGTGACCCTTTTTTCCAGCCACGTGCAGCGCATGCAGGAGATCTACGACCTGGCCGCCGAAACCGGCCGCAAGGTCGCGGTGCTGGGCCGCAGCATGTCCCGCAACCTGGACCTGGCCTCGGAACTGGGCCTCATGCGCATCCCCCACTCCGCGTCCGTGCCCCTGGAGAGCCTGCCCCACCTGCCCGACGAACAGGCGGTGCTCCTGGTCACCGGGTCCCAGGGCGAGCCGCTCTCGGCGCTCTCCCGCATCGCGGCCGGCGACCACCGCCAGGTGGCCATCAAGCCCGGCGACCTGGTGCTCATGAGCTCGCGCTTCATCCCCGGCAACGTGAAGGCCATCACCAAGGTCATCAACCGGCTCTACAAGCTGGGGGCCGAGGTGCTCTACGAGCGGGTCTCGGGCATCCACGCCTCGGGCCACGCCCACCGCGAAGAGCTCAAGATCATGCTGGAGGCGGTGCGGCCCAAGTTCTTCATCCCCCTGCACGGCGAGTACCGCCACCTGGTCAAGCACTCCCGCCTGGCCGTGGAGACCGGGGTGGCCCCGGAGCGCGCCCTGGTGTTGGAGGACGGCCAGCCCGTGACCCTGACCCCCACCTCCATGCGCCTGGAGGACGCCATCCTGGTGGAGTCCATCCTGGTGGACGGCAAGGGCGTGGGCGACGTGGGACAGACCGTGCTCAAGGAGCGCCAGATCCTGGGCGGCGAGGGCCTGGTGGTGGTGGTCCTGGTCATCGACGAGAAGACCGGCGAGATCATGCGCGGCCCGGACATCACCTCCAAGGGCTTCGTGTTCGAGCAGCAGTACAGCCACATCCTGGAAGACGCCCGTTGCGTGGTCCTGGACATCTACGAGAACGTGCCGCCCGGCGACCCGGACAAGCTCACGGAGCGCATCCGCTCCTCCCTGCGCCGCTTCTTCCGCCGCATCATCGAGCGCGACCCGGTGGTGGAGCCGGTGGTCATCGTCATCTAGCCGCGCCGCGCCACGGAGGCCCCATGGCCGAGCCCGTCACCTTCCTCCCCATCGGCGTCATCCGCTCCCCCTTCACCAGGGTCGAGGACATGCCCATCCAGCCCGCGGGCGCGCGGGAGGTGCTGGGGATCGCGGAACTGCTGCCCGAGTACGCCCCGGCCCTGGCCGACCTGGCGGGCTTCTCCCATCTCTTCCTGCTCTACCACTTCCACCGGGCCAAACCCTACGAGCCCACGGTCGTCCCCTTCCTGGACAACCTCCCGCACGGCCTGTTCGCCACCCGCGCCCCGGCCCGGCCCAACCCCATAGGTTTGTCCGTGGTCGAACTGCTCACCGTGGAAGGCCACGTCCTGCGCCTGCGCGGGGTGGACATCCTGGATGGGACGCCTCTCCTCGACCTCAAGCCCTGCGTGCCCGCCTTCGACACGCCCCAGGGCGACGTCCGCACCGGCTGGCTCGAGGGCTGCGCCAAGCGCACCGCCCAGGCGCGGTCCGACGAGCGGTTCAAGGGGTAGGAAGAAACGAGAGGGGGCTACGCCAACTCGGCGTGACGGAAGCAGGTGACCAGGTGGTCGTTGACCAGTCCCAGGGCCTGTAGGGTCGCGTAGATGGCCGTGGGGCCCACGAAGGTGAAGCCGCGCTGCTTGAGGTCCTTGCTGAGCTTGGCCGAGAGCGGGGTCTGGGCCGGCAGGTCGGACAGCTTCTCGAAATGGTTCACCATGGGCGCGTTGTCCACCCAGGACCAGAGGTACGAGGCGAAGGACCCGAACTCCTCCTGCACCTTGATGAACGCCCGGGCGTTGGTGACGGCGGACGCCACCTTGAGCCGGTTGCGGATGATGCCCGGGTCGGCCAGCAGCCGCGCCTGGTCCGCCGCGGTGAACCGCGCCACCTGCTCCACGTCGAAATTCGCAAAGGCCCGGCGGTAGCCCTCCCGGCGCTTGAGGATGGTGATCCAGGACAGCCCGGCCTGGGCCCCCTCCAGCACCAGATGCTCGAACAGATGCCGGTCGTCGCGCGAGGGCACGCCCCACTCCAGGTCGTGGTAGGCCTCGTACTCCGGCCCCTTGGCCCAGGGGCAGCGGACACGCTCCATCAGGTCGCTCCCTGGCCGGTGGCCTCATCCAGCCGGCGGCGCGCCTCGCTGGGATTCAGGCCCATGGCCTTGGCGATGGCCTCCAGGTTGTCCTCGGCATCCGAGGCGCGCAGATACAGGGGCTCGATGGGCGCGGCAGAAAATGTGGCGTCGCAGGCCGCCCGGGCCAGGACCGCAGGCAGGGGGTGGTCCCAGGCGGAATCCAGCACCTGTGCGCCGGGCAGGAGCCCGGCCAGTTCAGCGCGGTTCTCGGCGGCCCCGCCGCCCACCAGGCGCAGGGGCGCGGGCAGGGGGGCCAGCAGGCCGGGCAGGGCCGCCAGGGCCGCGGCCTGCGGC
>JAEXTU010000049.1 GCA_023453335.1 Pseudomonadota bacterium
CGGGGGGCGGCAAGGGCCGCGGCCTGGGCCGCCGGGGCCGCGGGCCAGGCCTGGGCCGCGGCCAGGGACTCCCCGGTCTTGGCCGAACCCTCGGGCAAAATTACCACCGAGGACAGGGCCTGGGGCCGCAGGTAGGCGGCGGCCAGGGACTGGAGCGCGGCCTTGTCTGCGGCGGCCAGGTCGCGAAGGTACTGGGCCTCGGCGTCCAGGCGGCCCTCGAAGAACTGGAAGTAGCCGATCTTGGAGGCCAGGCCGCCCAGGGTTTCCTTGGAGCGGTACAGGTCGTCCTCCAGGTTCAGGCGGGCGCGGGCCAGCTCGTCGGCGCCGAAGGAGGCCCTGGCCAGGCCGGCCAGCTCGCGGTTCAGGGCGGGCCAGAGCTTGTCCAGGTTGGCCGGGTCCAGGGTGGCCCGGATGTAGAGCACGCCCGCGCCGTCCAGGGTGGAGGCCGAGGCGGAGATCTCGTCCACCAGGCGCTCGCGGTACTTGAAGGTGCGGTAGAGGCGGGAGGTTTCGTCCCCGCCCAGGACCTGGGCCAGGAGGTCCAGGCCCGCGGCGTCGGTGGAGTGGCGGCCGGGGATGGGGAAGGCCAGGGCCAGGTAGGCCTTGTTCCAGTGGCCGGTCTTGACCGTGACCCGGGGGCCGCCGCTGGCCGGGGCGAAGGGCGCGGGTTGGGCCTCGTGCAGCACGCCGCGGTTGGCCAGGTCGCCGAAATACTGTTCGGCCTGGGCCAGGGCGTCGTCGGCGGCCACGTCGCCCACCACCACCAGCAGGCAGTTGGCCGGCTGGTAGCGGGCGGCCACGTAGTCCAGGATGTCCTGGCGGGTGATGGCCGAGACCGTGTCGCGGAAGCCGATGATGGGCCGCTCGTAGGGGGTGCCCTTCCAGGCCAGGCCCTGGATGCCCTGGAAGAGCAGGGTGCCGGGGGAGTCCTCGCCGCGCTCCAGCTCGGAGATGACCACGCCCTTCTCGCGCTCCAGCTCCGCGGGGTCCACGGCCGCGGCAAAGGCCATGTCGCGGATCACGTCCAGGCCCAGGGTCCAGGAGGCCTTGGGCAGGTCCACGATGTACATGGTGTGGTCGAAGCTGGTGGCGGCGTTCAGGTAGCCGCCCGCGCCCTCGATGTCCTCGGCCACCTTGCCGGGCGCGCGCTTGGCCGTGCCCTTGAACACCATGTGCTCCAGCAGGTGGCTGATGCCGGCCTGTCTGGGGTCCTCGAAGGCCGAGCCCGCGTGCACGTAAAGGCGCAGGGAGACCAGGGGGAAGCGGGAGTCGGGCTGGACCAGGACCGACAGGCCGTTGGGCAGCCGGGCCAGGAGGGGCTCGGCAGCCGGGGCCGGGCTAGGCGCGGCGGCCATGGCCGCGGCCAGAAACAGGGTGAGCAGGAGTAGGGAATATCTGGTGCGCATGGTTCACTCGGAGCCTCCGTGCGATGTGGCGTGGGAACATGTCGCTCGACCTGCTGATTATAGGCCGAGTTGGCCGGATGGCAAGCAGCCGGGCGGCCGTTTCCGGCCGGCCCGGCTGCCGGGGCGCGGGATGGGCAAGAAGGTGCAGGCCGTGGTGCTGCCGCAGCGGTCGTTCACGAACGTGCCCAGCTGGGCGGCCAGCATCAGGCAGCTCCCCTCCCCCAGGCAGTCCTCGGCGTCCTTGACCCCGATGTGGGTGGCGATCTCGTCGCCCGCGCGGCCGATGCGCACCAGCCAGTCGCCGGTGGCCGGCTCCAGGGCCGCGGCCACGTCCATGCCGTGTTCGGCGATCTCCGGGTACATGTCCCTGATCCTGTTCTCCAGGGCTTTGGCGTTGGTCTCCATGGTCGGCCTCCTCGCAGGTCGTCTACGGGCCGGTTCCGGCCCTAGCCCAGGTATAAGCACGGTGCGCGGCCCGGGCAACGGCCCGCCCTCATATCCCCGGTATTCACCGACGGGTTTGCCAGGCGGGAAAAAGGTGCTACACTACCTGCTGGACCCTATTCTTCTTCCCAGGAGGCTTCCCATGCGCATAGGTCATCTCTCCGCCCTGTCGGTGTTCGTCCTGATCCTGGGCCTGGCCCTGCCCGCCTTGGCCGCCGAGCCGGTGGGCAAGGTGAGCCGGCTCCAGGGCAAGGGGCTCCTGGTCGGCTACAACGCGGTGGCCGACCTGGCGGTGGGCACGCCGGTGCGGCCGGGCGACACCCTGGTCACGCTCAACAACGCCCTGGCCGAGGTCACGCTCTCCGACGGCTCGGCCATCACCCTGGCCCAGGCCACGGTGTTCGCCCTGGACCGCTTCGAGTACGCGCCCGAGAAGGCGGTGGCGCGCGCCACCTTGCGCCTGGTGGGCGGCGCGTTCAAGGCCGTGGTGAACAAGCTGGGCGAGGTGCGCGACCCGGACGTCCAGGTGCGTACTCCGCTGGCCACCATCGGCATCCGGGGCACCACCTTCTGGGGCGGGTTCCTGTACCCCAGCAGGTTCGGGGTCATGATGGTGGAGGGCAAGGGCGTGTACGTGGAGAACGAGTCCGGCAGGGTGGAGCTGACCCAGCCGGGCGAGGGCACCTGGGTCAACCTGTCCACCGGCGACCTCAAGCCCGTGGCCCAGTGGACCCAGGAGGAGAAGACCGACGCCTACAAGACCGTGACCTTCAAGTAGCCGCCGGCGGCGGCGAGGCGGCGGAAGGCCTGGGGCAGGGCGATTCGTGAATCGCCCCTACAGAAGAGGGCTGTGCC
>JAEXTU010000070.1 GCA_023453335.1 Pseudomonadota bacterium
CATGCCCTTGCCCACCGAGGCGGCAAAGGCCTTGTTGGGCTGGCGGTAGGCCAGGTCCGCGTCGAGCAGGCTCACCAGGTCCGGGGTCACGTCCAGGATGGTGCGGATGATCTGGTGCTGGTGCTGCAGGTTGCTCTCCGCGGCCTTCAGGTCCTCGATGCGGCTCTTAAGGGTGAGGGCCATGACATCGAAGGCCTCGGCCAGGTCCTGGATCTCGTCGCCCACGTTCTGCCGCCAGACCGGGCAGTCGCGGCAGGAATCCAGCTTGTCCGGGAAGTCGCCCGTGTCGCAGTCCTGGCACAGGGTGCCTGCCAGGTGCCAGCAGCGGCGGCGGATCTCGCCATAGGCCGGGCAGTCGGTGCGGCCGCAGGCCATGAGCTCCCAGCAGTTCCTGAGCAGGGTGGGGCCGGTCTGCAGGTCCAGGTTGCCGCGGATGACCTCCTCGGCGTGGGACTTGAGCAGGCCCAGCCGGGCGGTGACCCGGCGGGCGAAATAGGTGCCCGCGCCGATGGCCACCAGGAGCAGGCCCCCGGCGATGGCCAGGAGCACGAAGGTCATGCGGCCCACGTCGGCCATGATCTTGACCCGGGAGATGCCCAGCCGGGCGGTGCCGATGCGGTCCCCGGAGGCCATGATGGCCGCGGCGAAGTCGTCGATGCGCTGGTTGGCCGCGGCCAGGAGCTGGGTGTGGGACAGGGCTTCGCCGGGCAGGGAGTTGGCCTCCAAAAGGTCCAGGGGGAAGCCGCCCGGGAAGGTGTGCACCATGACGTGGCCGCGCTCGTCCTGCACGAAGGCGTAGAGGATGTCGCCGTCCACCTTCTTGAGGTCGTCCACGGTGTTCTTGAGGCGCAACAGGTCGCGGGCCAGCAGCGGATCCACCGAGCGGGCAGCCAGGATCTCGACCAGGGCCTGGCCACGCTTGCGGTGCTCGTCCTTGAGGGCCTCGCCCGCGATGCGCGCCGCGGCCAGGGCCAGGAGCAGGGCGGTGCCCACCACCAGGGCGGCGATGCCCAGTTCGATCTTGGTGCGGAAGCGCAGGTGGCCGATCATGGGCTACTCCAGTCCCAGCTTGGCCACCAGGTCGCGGATGGGGTCGAAGTCCGCATCCGTGGAGGGGATGATGGACTGGAAGCGGGCCGCGTCCAGGATGCGGGCCTGCTCGGGCACGGTGGGGTCCAGGGCGAACATGGCCGAGGCCAGGGCCGAGACCACCGCCGGGTCCAGGCCGCTGCGCGCCGCGTACACCCAGCCGGGGTAGTGCCGGCTCTCGGCCAGGACCCGGATCTGGGAGAGGTCCACCTTGTCCTTGAGCAGATCCAAGGTGTCGTTGCGCACCGAACCCAGATCGTAGGCCCCGGCGTACACCGCCAGGACCACCTTCTCCTGCTTGCCGCCCGGCCCCGGGGCAAAGGCGATCTCGGCGAAGTCCTGGGGCCGTATGCCGTGGTCGTGGAACAGGCCCAGGGCGAAGAGGTAGCCGCCGGCCGAGGTGGGGTCCACCGCGATCCAACGCTTGCCCTTGCAGTCCTTGAGGGATTCGATGGCCCGGTTGTCGGCGCGCACGATGATCTGGGAGAAGAAATCCGGCCGGCCCGAGGGCTCCACGATGCGGGCGAAGGCCCGGGCCCCGGCCTTGGCCAGGCGCACGTAGACGAAGGGGTTGGAGAAGGAGATGTCGATCTCCCCGCGCAGGACCATCTTCTCGTGCTCGTCGAAGGTGTCCGGGAAGACCTGGCGCAGGGGCAAGCCGGTGGCCTTCTTCAGGTAGTCCACCAGCAGCCGGTGCCGTTCGTAGGATGCCTGGTGCGAATACTGGGGCAGGTAGGCGTAGGTCAGGGCCCGGGCCTGGGCCGGGCCGGGCGCGGTGAGGTCCGAGCGCCGGGTGAGGTCCACGTTGACCACCGGCTCGTCCTCGCCGCAGGAGGCCAGGAGCAGGGCGGCCAGGAGCAGGGCCAGGAGCCGGGCCAGTGCGGGGAGCGGATGGCGGTCGGTGCTGGGCATGCTGCTCCTGGCCGGTCAGGCAGGGTCCGGGGTTCCGTGCAGGGCGGCCTTGCGCCGGCGGTAGGGGGGCAGACGCAGCATGAGCCTGCCATAGACCACCCGCACCAGGATGTACAGGATGAGGAAATAGAAGAGGTAGTTAGGCTCCTGGTCCATCAGGGGCAGGGGGAAGGGCAGTTCGGGCACGGCCTGGGCGAAGCGCAGGTTCATCCAGGCCAGGGCGAAGGGCACGGGCAGCAGCGAGGAGGTGAACACCGCCGCGCCCAGGGAGAAGGAGTGGCCGAAGGCGTCCAGGGCCTGCTTGTTCACGGCCTTGTAGCTCGCCTTGTCCCCCATCCGGAGCGCGGGCTCGGCCAGGTCGTTCTGGCGCTCCATCTCGTCCTTGAATGTGGCCAGGCGGCGGCGGTTCAGGGCCAGGACCCCCAGGTAGGCGGCGTCGCCGAGCAGCACGCAGTAGAGGCAGAGCACGGCGGTGCCCAGATAGAACCCGGCCGTGGCCGAGGCGGTCAGGCGGTAGGGGGCGATGAGCCAGGGGTCCAGGAGCAGGAGCAGGTCGTGCATGGC
>JAEXTU010000111.1 GCA_023453335.1 Pseudomonadota bacterium
GGGGGGGCCGTTTTGGTGTTGGGGCTATAATTTTATGGCCCTGCTTCGCTTCGTCCAGCCCTACTCCGCGGTGCTGACCCCCGCCGAGGCGAACGAGGCCATCTCGTTGTAGATGGCGCAGGCGCTGCGCATGACCGTGAGGGCCAGGGCCGCGCCGGTGCCTTCGCCCAGGCGCATGCCCAGGTGCAGAAGCGGCTGGCCCTGGATGGCCGACATGATCTTGGCGTGGCCCTGCTCGGCCGAGGCGTGGCTGAAAAAGGCGTAATCCGCCACGGCCGGGGCCAGCTTCTCGGCGGCCACGTAGGCCGCGGTGGAGATGAACCCGTCCACGGCCACGGCCATGCGGTTTCTGGCCGCGCCCAGGATGAGGCCGGCCAGGGTGGCGATCTCCAATCCTCCCAATGCGGACAGGATGCGCAGGGGGTCGCCCGAGGCCACGGCCCCGGCGTTGGCCGCGAGGCCCTGGCGGATGATGCCGGCCTTGCGGGTGACCGCCTCCGGGGCCAGGCCGGTGCCGCGGCCGGTGATATCCAGGGGGTCCAGGCCCAGGTAGGCGCAGTAGAGCGCGGTGGAGGGCGTGGTGTTGGCGATGCCCATGTCCCCGGTGCCCAGGCTGCGGAACCCTTCCGCCGCGGCCTCGGCGGCCAGGTCCGCGCCCAGGAGCAGGGCGGCCAGGCACTGGTCCGTGCTCATGGCCGGTCCCTGGGCCAGGTTGGCGGTGCCCGGGACCACCTTGCGCTGGATGAGGTTGGGGTGGGGCTCGAACTCCCCGCCCAGGCAGCCGGCGTCCACGACCTTGAGGTCGATGCCGTTGGTGCGGGCCAGCACGTTGATGCCCGCGCCGCCGCGCGCGAAATTGAGCACCATCTGGCGGGTGACTTCCTGGGGAAAGAGGGATACTCCCTCCGCGGCCACGCCGTGGTCGCCGGCCACCGTGTAGATGCGGGCCGGGTCCGCGGCGGGCTTGCCACTGCCGGCCACCAGGGCCAGGCGCAGGGCGATCTCCTCCAGGCGACCCAGGCTGCCCTGGGGCTTGGTGAGGTTGTCCAGGTGGGCCTGGGCCGCGGGGGCCAGGGACTGGTCCACCGGCGCGATGCCGGCGATGAGGGCGTCGAATCGGTTCTGCATGGGTTCTCCTTGCGGGTGAAGGGGTTGGCTTTACCCTCCGGCCCCGGGTCCTGGCAAGCGCCGAGCCGGGCCGGTATCGGATTGACATGCAGGCCCGAATGGTTAGGACTGGCGCACGGAGGCTGCACGCACGCCATGCCCGACGACTCCCTGGAGACCTACGACGCCCTGCGCCGCCACGGCCAGCCGGCCCCGCACGAGGGTCCCGGCGGTGTGGTGGAGCCCGAGGAGCTGCTCGGCCGGGAGGGCTTCTGGCAGCCCGCGGCCGACGTGGCTGAGGGCCGCGACGCCTGGGTCATCGAGGTGGAGCTGCCCGGCATGCGCCGCTCCGAGATCGTCATCGAGATGCGGCCGGGCGAGCTGTGGGTCTTCGGCCAGAGCCGCGTGGCCGGAGACGGCCCGGCCGGGGAGAACCTGGTGCGGGAACGGCGGCGCGGCCCCTTTGCGCGGCGCTTCGCCCTGCCCCCGGCGGTGGACGGGCAGCGCGTGTTCGCGGCCTACGGCAACGGCCTGCTCACCGTGACCCTGCCCAAGCGGGATGTCCGGCTGGCCGGCCGCATCCGGGTGCCCATCGCCTGAACCAGGCGGGCCGTGCGGCCCGCGAGGAGATACGTCCATGTCCAGCCAGATCAAGACCGGCCTGCTCCTGGGCCTGCTCACCGGTCTCATCCTGTTCCTGGGCCAGGCCGCAGGCGGCCCGGGCGGGCTGGCCGTGGCCTTTGTCTTCGCCCTGGCCATGAACGGGGTGAGCTACTGGTTCTCGGACAGGATCGTGCTGTCCATGTACCGCGGCCGCGAGGTTTCGCCCGCCGACGCGCCGGCCCTGCACCGCATGGTGGAGGAGCTGGCCCGCAATGCCGGCCTGCCCAAGCCCCGGGTCTATGTGCTGCCCAGCCAAACCCCCAACGCCTTCGCCACCGGCCGCAATCCCAGGCACGCCGCGGTGGCGGTGACCGAGGGCATCCTGCGCCTGCTGTCCCCCGAGGAGCTGCGCGGGGTGCTGGGGCACGAGCTGGGCCACGTGCGCAACCGGGACATCCTGACCCAGAGCGTGGCCGCGGTGCTGGCCGGCGTGGTGATGATGGTGGCCAACATGCTGCGCTGGACCGCGTTCTTCGGCGGCGGGCGCAGCGACGAGGAGGGCGGAGGGGGCGGCCCTTTCGCGGCCCTGGCCCTGGCCATCGTGGCCCCGCTGGCGGCCATGCTGGTGCAGATGGCCATCTCCCGCACCCGGGAGTTCGAGGCGGACAAGGCCGGGGCGGAGATCTCCGGCACGCCCCTGTCCCTGGCCTCGGCGCTGTCCAAGCTCACCATGGCCGGCAAGAGCCTTCCCATGCGCGACGCCGGCCCGGCCACCGCGCACATGTTCATCGTGAGCCCCCTGGCCGGCGGCCTGGCCGGCCTGTTCAGCACCCACCCGCCGGTGGAGGAGCGCATCCGCCGCCTGCAATCCCTGGCCGCCTCGCCTGCCGCACCCTCTGGAGGTCGCTAGCCCCATGCGCCGCACCCTGCTCCTGAGCTTCCTGCTGGTCCTGCTCTTCCCCCACGTTGCCCGAACCCAGGACAACCAGCGCCTGACCCCGGTGGTGCGCGCGGTGCAGGCCGTGTCCCCCGCGGTGGTGAACATCACCACCTCCCAGGTGGTGGAGGAGAGCGTGAATCCCTTTGCCGACCTCTTCGCCCAGCAGTTCGGCAACCCCATGCTGCGCGACTTCCTGGGCCCGGGCGGCAAGCGCAAGGTGACCCGGCAGAGCCTGGGTTCGGGGGTCATCATCGACGGCAAGCGATCCCTGGTGCTCACCAACGCCCACGTCATCGCCGGGGCCTCCAGCATCACCGTGCGCCTGCTGGACGGCCGGGAGTTCGAGGCGGAACTGGTGGGCTCGGACCCGGACTTCGACCTGGCCGTGCTGCGCCTGGCCAAGGGGGGCGGCCTGCCCCAGGCGGCCATGGGCACCTCCAAGGACCTGCTCATGGGCGAGACGGTCATCGCCATCGGCAACCCCTACGGGTTCTCCAACACCGTGACCACCGGGGTCGTCTCCGCCGCGGGCCGCACCATCCGCTCCGAGCAGGGCACCTACACCGACCTCATCCAAACCGATGCGGCCATCAATCCGGGCAACTCGGGCGGCCCGCTGCTCAACATCCTGGGCGAACTCATCGGCATCAACACCGCCATCCAGGCCAATGCCGAGGGCATCGGCTTCGCCATCCCCATCGACAAGGCGCGACGGGTGGTGGAGGAGCTGCTCAGCAGGGGCGCGGTGGCCCACGTCTGGCTCGGCCTGGTGGCCCAGAACCTGGACCAGTCCCTGGCCGGGTACTTCAACCTGGCCAGCACCCGGGGCATGCTCATCACCGAGGTCTACGACGGCTCGCCCGCGGCCAAGGCCGGGATCAAGGCCGGCGACGTGCTGCTCAACGTGGAAGGCGTGGCCGTGGAGGACCGGGAGCACTACCTGCAACTGTTGCGCAACTACGTGACCGGGCAGTCCCTGGCCCTGGCCCTGGTGCGCGAGGGCAAGCCCCTGTCGGTGCGGGCCGAGGCCGCGGCCTTCCCCACCGAGCGGGTGCCCGAACTGGCCTACGGCCGCTGGGGCCTGACCCTGGCCCCGTCCAAGCAGGGCGCCCTGGCCGTGGCCAAGGTCCGGCCGGGCAGCCCGGCCCAGAAGCTCGGCCTGGAGCCCGGGGACCTGGTGCTCAAGCTGGGCGGCATCGTGCTGGAGCGGCCCGAGGATTTCGCCGACGCCTATGCCCGCTACCGCATGCGCAACAGCCTCCTGCTCCTGGTGGTGCGGGAGGGCCGGCGCTATTACGTCAAGCTCTTGATATAAAAAAAGAATATTGAATTGTCCGGGGACCCCTACCGGCTCTTGACACCGCGGGACGAAGGGGGCTATCCGGGATTGCCTCATGCTGGATTGACGACTTGGTCCGCTCCGGGAATCGCGCCCTTGGCCCTTCCGTGGGGAAGGCAAACCCCACGGGTCCGCGGCCGGCCCCGGCAGCGTCAAGGAATTTCGAAAACATCATTGGAGGTTGATCATGGGCTACCAAGTGAGTGTTGACCACGACAAGTGTGTCGGTGACGGCGAATGCGTTGACGTGTGCCCGGTGGAGGTCTACGAGCTCCAGGACGGCAAGGCCGTGCCGGTGAACATGGAAGAGTGCCTGGGCTGCGAGTCCTGCGTGGAAGTCTGCGAGCAGGACGCCATCACCGTCACCGAGGAATAGCGGAACCCTTTTCCGCTGCGCTTTTCGCAAAGGGAGCGGCGGGCTACCGCCGCTCCCTTTGCCGTATTCATGGCGGCCCGCCCGCCAGGACCGCAGTCACGCAGCACCGCCCGCCCCTCGACTTTCGCGTCAGGGGCCTTACGTTCACATTTCCGGCCCGGCCGGCTGCGGCAACCTACCCCCGGAGGCAGGCATGGATTTCGATTTCACCCCGTTCCTGGCCACGTACAAAAAGATCCGCGCCAACGCGGACAAGGCCTTCGCCCAGGTAAGCGGAGCCCATCCCCAGCAGGTCCGCTGCGGCCTGGGGTGCAGCGACTGCTGCTTTGCCCTGTTCGACCTCTCCCTGGTGGAGGCCATGGCCCTGAACGCCGCGTTCAACGCGAAATTTTCCGGCAAGGCGCGCAGCGCCATCCTGGCCCGCGCCGACCAGGCCGAACGGGCCGGCGAGAAGATCAAGCGCGAGGCACACAAGGCCCTCAAGGACGGCCGCCCCACCGCCGAGATCCTCAGCGTGATCGCCAAGGCCCGGGTGCGCTGCCCCCTGCTCGGGGAGAACGACACCTGCGACCTCTACGAGGACCGGCCCATCACCTGCCGGCTCTATGGCATCCCCACCGACATCGGCGGCGAGGCCCACACCTGCGGCAAGTCCGGGTTCGAGCCCGGCAAGCCCTATCCCACCGTGCGGGTGGAGAAGCTCCAGGACGCCCTCATGGTCCTGGCCGCGGAGATGGTGAAGACCATGAACTCCCGCCATCGCCACATGGCCGACGTGCTGGTGCCGGTGGCCACCGCGCTCATGAACGCCTATGACGCGGAGTACCTGGGCCTGCCCAAGCCCGGCGCCAAGGAGCCCAAGGCCCCGGCCAACGGCAAGCCCGCGGCCCCGGCCAAGGCCAAGCCCGCGCCCAAGGCCAAGCCCGCGCCCAAGGCCGCGGCTGCGGCCGACTGCAACAGCTGCGGCCAGGACAAGGGCTCGGACAAGTGCTCCTCCTGCGCCACCATGAACTGGGAGCTGGGGAGCAAACCAAAGGCCGCCAAGCCCGCGGCCAAGAAACCCGCGGCCAAGAAACCCGCCAAGAAGTAGCCGCCATGGAGAAGAACGACCCCCAGTACGAGGCCGCCAAGCGGACCATGTACGAGAAGCTGGCCCCGCGCCGCAAGAAGTTCATCGACAAGATCGGGTACGAGAACTGGGACCCGTTCCCGGTGCCCTTCGACCCCATCGACATCCGCACCGGCGAGGACGGCCGCACCATCGCCGACCTGGTGAACCAGTTCCTGCGCGAGCGCGGAGAGGCGGGCAAGGTCTCCACCGCCTACTGCCGCGGCGTGTCCGAGTTCGCTGCCGGGGTCATCCAGCGCGACGACCGCTTCAAGGGCATGTTCGAATTCGTGCTCTGGTACGCCGAGATCCTGCGAAAAGAAGGGAAAAGCCTCAACATCTGGGGCTAGCCGGCCGCCCCGCTCCACAACTCCACGAGGACCAACCATGACCACCGATGCCCAGAACGTCGACGAATACATCGCCGAACTCCAGCAGAAGCTGACCACCAACCCCCAGTGCGCCAGCCACCACTACAACATCGGCCTGGCCTACCTGACCAAGCGCATGTGGCAGGAGGCCGAGGCCTCCTTCCGCGCCGCGGTGGACAACTCCCCCCGCTTTGCCGAGGCCTACGTGCAGCTGGGCGGCATCTGCCTGCAGCGCGGCGACCTGGAGGGGTGCCTCAACTACAACCGCCACGCCAAGGACTGCCGCCTGCAGTACGCCGTGCCCTGGGCCAACATGGGCTTCTGCTACATCCAGGTGGGCAAGTACGACGAGGCGGTCAAGTGCCTGAAGAAGGCCATCAACCGGGACCCCGAGTTCGTCCAGGCCCACGCCACCCTGGGCTCCGCCCACATCATGGCCAAGAGCTACGAGGACGGCATCGCCGCCAGCCGCAAGGCCCTGGAACTGGCCCCCGAGTTCGGCCCGGCCTGGAACAACCTGGCCGTGGCCGCCATGGACATGGGCGAATACGCCTCGGCCGTGGAGTACGCGGATAAGGCCGTGTCCTTCGGCTACGAACTCAACCCCGAGTTCAGGAAGGAAGTCGAGGCCGCGCGCAAGAACCTCACGTAGGAGCCTCCGGCATGGCGCGCATGCGGGAACTCAAGCGCCAGGTCGCGGACCTGCTCGGCCGCCTCGACTCCGAGGCCGCCCTGCAGCCCATCCTGGCCCTGGACCCCCATGCGGCCACCGGGCCCCTGTTCGCGGCCCTGCTCCACCCCGACCCGCTGATCCGCTGGCGGGCGGCCACCGCCCTGGGCGCCACCACCGCGGCCCTGGCCTCCCGCGCCATGGAGGATGCCCGCGTGGTCATGCGCCGCTTCATGTGGCACATGAACGAGGAGTCCGGGAACATCGGCTGGGGCATCCCCGAGGCCATGGGCGAGACCCTGGCCCGCTCCCCGGCCCTGGCCCGGGAATTCGGCCGCATCCTCTGCTCCTACGTGCACGACTTTACGGGCATTGCCGACTCCACCTGGATCGACCACCCGCCCCTGCGCGCCGGGGCCTACTGGGGCCTGGCCCGCCTGGCCCAGACCCAGCCGGACCGGGTCTGCGCCGCGGTGCCCGACCTCCTGGCCGCCCTGACCACCGGCCCGCACACCCCGGAGCCCCTGGCCCGGGAGACCGACCTGGGCAAGGCCCACATCCTCCTGGTCCTGGCCGCCCTGCGGCCGCCCGAGGCCGCCGGGGCCATGGCCGCCCTGGCCGACTCCCCCGTCCCCGTCACCATTTACCGCGACTACCAACTCCACCCCACCACCCTCGGGGAGCTGGCGCGCCTCGGAGCTACGCCATGAAGGACGAACGCGGCCTGTACTACTATCCCACCATGCAGAACCGGAAGACCCGCATGTACGTGCGCAAGAACGGCGAGGCCATCGAGTTCCGGCTCTGGAGCTCGGAAGACCCTCGCATCTGGGACCGCCACGAATGGATTCCCCGCGACGTGGCGGAAAAGGCCATGCAGCACTACGCCACCAAGGGCCGCAACCCCCTGGCCCTCTACGATCTCGACATCGCCCGCCGCCTTATTGCGGACGAAGAACGCAGCTAGCCCACGCTGTTTTCCGCAAGAAAAGACGACATGTGGTCGTATCTGCACGCAAGCGTGGCTTAAATAGCCGACAGTAGCGCTCTGCGCGAGGAATATCGCACGAGCCGTCCTTTCTTTTTCAAATATAAGCGAGCAACGCAAGAATGAACGAGATACTACTCGTTCAGCACTGCTTACTCATCTCCGCGATGCACTCATCCATTGCCAGATTCCGACAAATCTCCTGAGACTAACGAACCACGCCAACGCACGTTCCGGCCCAATGCAAAGGGGATAACAGTCGTGGTGCGTTGAAAACTTTACAATATAACCCCCCCCTTGGTATATATCCGTCACTTTCACGCATTCAGATGCGAACGCCTTCAACCGAAAAATCCGCGGGGTGGGTACTGATGGTCACGCGTATCTTCCGAGTGCTTGCGTTGCTCGGATCGCTGGCGGTCCTCTTCGGATGCGCCTCGGTGAACTCCATTTCCAGCGACAAGACGGAGACCCTGATCGACCGGGAGGGCATCGACATCATCGCCGCCGACGCCAGCCGCCGGCTCGCCTTCATCAAGGACAGGGACACGGCGGAGAGGCTCTGCCTCGCGCCGGGACCGGACTTCTCCCGGACCGCGGGCCACGGCGTCAACCTGGGCCTCCCCACCACCGCCGGCGGGGCGGTCGGCATCGGCGAGAGCCAGAGCCGCGGCGCCCTCGACCTGGGCGGCCGCGCACCGGCCCTGCTCATCGCCCGCGAGCTCCTCTACCGCGCCTGTGAACTGGCCCGTAACATCAATGCCGACCCCGCCACCGAGCGGGAGATCTACAGCCAGTTCCTCAACGCCATCGTCGAAATCGCCAAGGTCCAGCAGGGCGCGGGAACCGCAGCTCTGGGCGACGAGCCCACCCTCGCCCCCCCGGTGGCCGCCACGCCCAACGCCCTCATCCCTGACAAAAGGCTCAAAGGCCACACCGCCATCCGGGGGAAAGACAACTCGTCCACGTATGACAAGGACAACAGCGACAAGGACGATGACGACAAGGACCGCTGAGCAGCCTGGAATTCATCGCACGTGTTTAGGGAAAGGCTTCGCTCTGGCACCCAGCCCAAGGAGAACGCAATGCGACTTGTCACGTTGTTGCTTCTTTGCGCCTGGTTTGTCTGCATGGCTTCGCCCGTATCTGCAGGGAATCAGAAGCAAGACGATACCTGCACGCTGCACGCCGATTTTTGGGACGCCCAGTCATGTGAAAAAGGGCTCACCTGCGTAAAGGTCAATAATAATCCAATTGACCCAGGTGGGGTATGTGTGGGCAGAGGGGGGCAAGGCGACTATTGCGGCGCCAACAAATCCGACAGCAAGTATTGCTCGGGTAATCTTGTGTGCCGCGATGCCGGCGCTGCCTACGCCTGGGTCTGCGTAGGAAAAGGAGAACCCAACAACTATTGCGCCAAGGAAGATGCCGGCCATGGCAGCAAAAGTTGCGGAGGAAAATTAAAGTGCCGGAGCACGCATGCCGGAGGGGTCCGCTATCGCTGCATTGGCCGCGGCGAGGAAGGCGACTACTGCGGGGAAGATGACCACAAGCACGGCAGCCCGAATTGCCAGGGGCATCTGGTCTGTCGGGAAGTGAGTGGCGGAAGCTTCAAGTGTGTAAAAAAGTGATCGTGATTCGGCAAATGGTATAGCTGGACCTGGTTACCTCAGAATCCGGTCATCGCGGAATTCCGGAGAGACGCGGTTCCTCGGGATTCCGCGGCGTCGCGTTTTTCTATCCCCCGAACTGCCGCAGCACACAGACTGCGACCACGCCCGCGACCATCGCCGCCAGCAGATTGCGAGTCTTGAGGGCCAGGCCAAGGGACACCGCGGCCGCAACCCATTCCGCGGGCCCTCCGCGGGTGAGGCCGGGCAGGAGGATGGAGATGAGCACTGCGCCGGGGATGCCCTGCAGGAAGGCCTCGGTGCGCGGGGTGAGGCGGATGCGGGTGGCGATGAACAGCCCGGCCGCCCGGGTGAGATAGGTGGCCGCGGCCATGCCCAGGATGGCCAGCGCGCTGGCCAGGGGTTCAGCGGCCATGGCGCAGGGCTCCGGCCAGGCCGCCGGCCCGGCCGCCGGCCACGATGTGCCACTTGCCGGGCACGAAATACTCCACCAGAAGGGCCACGGCCCCGGCCGCCAGCCAGGGGGCCAGGTCGCGCCGGCCGCGCCACATGCCGGCCAGGAGGGCCAGGAACATGGCGGTGAAGGCGAAGTCCATGCCCAGCCGGGCGGGATCGCCCAGGAGCGAGCCCGCGGTCATGCCCAGGCCGGTGGCGCCCACCCAGGCCAGGTACAGGGCCAGGCCCGTGCCCAGGAGGAAGGAGGCCCGGCTGCCCCCGGAATTGAGTTCGGTGAGGGTCAGCGCCCAGCCCTCGTCCACCAGGAAGAACATGCTGCCGTAAGCCTGGAGCGGGGTGAGCCCGCCGAACCAGGGCCGCAGGGTCGCGCCCATGAGCACGTGGCGCAGGTTCACGGCCAGGGTGGTGACGATGAGCGCCGACACCGGCAGGGGGTGCGCCCAGAGGTCCAGGGCCACGAACTGGGACGCGCCGGCAAAGACCAGGCCGGACAGCGAGAGGCCCTCCCAGAGCGAGAGCCCGGCCTGGCGGGCGAGCACCCCGTAGACCAGGCCATAGGCGGCCACGCCCAGGGCCACCGGCAGGGTGCGCACGAACCCGGCGCGCACCCCGTCCCAGCCGAAGGTGATGGCGGAAGGATGGGTGGTCTTCAAAACGTCACCCGGTCCCCGGGCACCGGGAGGATGGCGTCCAGGCCCGCGGCGTTGCGCAGGGCGGCCTCCACCTCGGTCCGGCGGTGCTGGCGCACGGTGCGGGCGAGGTGGACCAGGGCCAGGTGGTGGACCCCGGTGCGGCGGGCGAAGGCCAGGCTCCCGGCCACGGTGCCGTGCCCCGGGATGTCGGGCTCCAGGCCGTAGGCCTCGTGCACGGCCAGGTCGCAGCCCCGGGCCAGCTGCTCGGTGGCCGGGGTGGGCCGGCCGTCGCCGCTGTAGAACAGGGCGCTGCCCGGCTCGTCCAGGCGCAGGCTCAGGCAGGGCGGGGAGTGGTCCGGTGCGGCGCAGGATACCCGCACCCCGGCCACGTCAGCCGGGCGGCCTTCGGCCAGTTCGGTGAACTCCAGGGAGAACTCCAGCCGGCCACGCAGGCTGGGGTAGGCCAGGTCCAGGACCGCCGCGGCCTTGTCCGCCAGGCCCGCGGGCCCGGCCACGGCCAGGGGCTTGCGCCGGCCTCCCTGCCAGAGGCGCAGCACCAGGGCGGGCAGGCCCAGGAAGTGGTCGCCGTGGAAATGGGTGAGGAGCACCGCGTCCAGGTCCTCGGGGTCCGGGGCCAGCCGCCAGTAGGCGAACGGCGCGGTGAACCCGCAGTCCAGGAGCAGGCGGCGGCCGCCCCCCCGGCCCGAGGCCGCGACCAGCAGGCTGGTGTTGGGCAGGGCCTCGTCGAACGCCTCGCCCACCCCCACGAACAGGACCTCCATGCGCGCCTCCCCAGCGATGTGCTGCGGGGCGCAGGATGCAACGCCCGGGCCGGGAATGCAACCAGCCCCTTCCGTTTCCCCTGCGGCCAGGATATGAAGGAATCGCCGGAAAAGGCCGGTTCCGCGCCGGGGCGCGGACGCGTTCTGCCGGGCGACCACCTGCTGCCGCCGGCCGGGCTTGCGGCCGGGGAGGGGCCATGCCGCCTCTGGGATTCGCGTGCAAGCGGTGCGGGCACTGCTGCAACGGGCTGGACGATTCCTTCCGCAACGCCGTGGACCGGGAGGACGTGGCCGCCTGGGTGGCGGCCGGCCGCTGGGACATCCTGCGCCGGGTGCACATCGTGCTGCAGGAG
Organism: Pseudomonadota bacterium; assembly: GCA_023453335.1. GTDB lineage: Bacteria > Desulfobacterota > Desulfovibrionia > Desulfovibrionales > Desulfovibrionaceae > UBA6814. Next base: position 11,357 of record JAEXTU010000111.1, read on the forward strand.
GACGAGCCGGGCCGGGACCGGGTGGCGGAATACCGGGTGTGGGTGGACCCGGCCACCGGGGACTACCACGAGCAGGCCTGCCCCTGGTTCGGCCGGGACGCGGGCGGCAGCCTGTGCGCGATCTATGCCCTGCGGCCGCGCTACTGCCGGGACTTTCCCATCTCCCGCACCCATGCCGAGGGCGTGGGCTGCCCGGGGTTCTGGGCATGAAAAAGGGGGCCGCGCGGCCCCCTTCTGCATTCCTTTCGAAAGGAAACTAGATCTTGCAGGCGGTCTTGAGATCGGCCACCGCGTCGGTGCGCTCCCAGGTGAACTCGGGACGGGTGCGGCCGAAGTGGCCGTAGCTGGCGGTGGGCTTGTAGATGGGCCGCTTGAGGTCCAGGCGCTTGATGATGTGGTAGGGCCGCATGTCGAAGACCTCCTTGACGCCCTTGGTCAGCACGTCGTCGGGCACTTCGCTGGTGCCATGGGAGGTGACCAGCACCGAGACCGGCTCGGCCACGCCGATGACGTAGGCGATCTGGACCTCGCACTTGGGGGCCAGGCCGGCGGCCACCACGTTCTTGGCCACGTAGCGGGCCATGTAGGCGCCGGAGCGGTCCACCTTGGAGGGGTCCTTGCCCGAGAACGCGCCGCCGCCGTGCGCGCCCATGCCGCCGTAGGTGTCCTGGATGATCTTGCGGCCGGTCAGGCCGCAGTCGCCCATGGGGCCGCCGATGACGAAGCGGCCGGTGGTGTTGATGAAGATGCGGGTGTTCTTGTCCACGTACTCGGCGGGCAGGGTGTCCATGATCACCTTTTCCCGCACCGCGTCGCACAGGTCGGTGTAGGCGATGTTCTCGTCGTGCTGGCAGGCGATGACCACGGTGTCAATGCGGGTGGGCTTGCCGTTCACGTACTCGAAGGAGACCTCGGTCTTGCCGTCGGGGCGCAGGAAGTCGAGCATGCCTTCCTTGCGCACGTAGGTCAGGCGGCGGGAGAGCTTGTGCGCCCAGAAGATGGGGGCGGGCATGAGGGTTTCGGTCTCGGTGCAGGCGAAGCCGAACATCATGCCCTGGTCGCCCGCGCCCTGCTCCTCGGGGGCCTTGCGGTCAACGCCCTGGGCGATGTCCGCGGACTGCTTGTCGATGGAAGAGATGACCGCGCAGGTCTCGTAGTCGAAACCCATGGTGGAGCTGTTGTAGCCGATCTCCTTGATGGTCTGGCGCACGATGCTCGGGAAGTCCGCAAAGCCGCGGGAGGTGATCTCGCCGGCGATGAAGGCCAGGCCGGTGGTCACCAGGGTCTCGCAGGCCACCCGGGATTCCGGGTCCTGGGCCAGGAGCGCATCGAGGACCGCATCGGAAATCTGGTCCGCCACCTTGTCCGGGTGCCCTTCGGTCACGGACTCGGAGGTGAAGAAATACTTGCTGCCGTTGCACTGGATCATGGGTTTCCTCCTCGGGAGTGTTTCTCTATTTTCGTTGCACGCCCTGCGGCGCGCCCTCGCCACCGGCCTGGGCCGGGGCGGTCTCGGTCTCGGGATCAAACGCGGGATTGATGATCCCGCCGGACATGATGACCTTGAAGGCGTCCTCCACGCTCATGGAGAGCGGTATCACCTCGTCCTCGGGCACGGCCAGGTAGAAGCCCGAGGTGGGGTTGGGGGTGGTGGGCAGGAACACGTTCACCACCCGGCGGTCGGTGCGGTGCTGGATCTCGCCCCCGGCCACCCCGGTGACGAACCCGATGGAGTAGATGCCCTTGCGAGGATACTCCAGGAGCACCACCCTGCGGAAGTCCCTGGCCCCGTCCCCGAACACGGTCTCCATCAGCTGCTTGACCGCCTTGTAGAACGGCCCGGCAAAGGGGATGGCCAGGAGCAGCCGCTCCCACAGCCGCACCACCCAGCGGCCCAGGAAATTCCGGGCCAGGAACCCGGCCAGGAACAGGACCATGAGCACCACCACCAGCCCCAGCCCGGGCACCGGGAAGGGCAGGTAGTTCTCCGGCCGGTAGGGTTCGGGCAGGAGCAGGATGACCTGGTCCACCTGGGTGACCACGAAGCGCAAAAAGAGCACCGTGGCCCCGATGGGGGCCAGCACCAGCACGCCGGCGGCCAGGTTGGTCTTGATGGCGGCCTTGAACTGGCCAGCCAGACCCTGGCGCTCTCCGGTGGGCTTGGCTGCGGGGCTCATGCCGCCTCGTCACCCGCCACAAGAATGTTGTCAATGAGCCTGGCCCGGCCCAGCCGCACGGCCACTGCGGCCAGGGTCTTATCGTCCGCCTTGGCCTGGGGCTGTATGGTGTCCCGGTCCACAAACTCCAGATAGTCCGGCTCGCCCAGGGGCAGATGCGCGGCCAGGTGGCCGGCCAGGGCCGAACGCAAAGCGGCCGGGTCGCGCTCGCCCGCGGCGAAGCGCTCCCGGACCAGAAGCAGGCCGGCCCGGATCTGCGGGGCCTGGGCTCGCTCCTCGGCGGTGAGATAGACGTTCCGTGAACTCATGGCAAGCCCGTCGGGCTCCCGCACGATGGGCCGGCCCACGATCCGCGTGGGCAGGAAGAGGTCACTGGCCATGCGCCGGATCAGGGCCAGCTGCTGCCAGTCCTTCTGCCCGAACACCGCCAGGGTGGGCGCGGCCAGGGCCAGGAGCTTGGCCACCACCGTGGCCACGCCCTGGAAATGCACCGGCCGGCTCAGCCCGCAGAGGTGTTCGGCCAGGGAGGGCACCTGAACCACGGTGGCGTGGCCCGGGGCATACATATCCCCGGGCTGGGGGGCGAAGAGCACGTCCACGGCCTTGCCCTCGGCCAGGCCCGCATCGCGGTCGAAGTCGCGGGGATAGGCGGCTAGGTCCTCGCCCGGCCCGAACTGGGTGGGGTTCACGAACAGGCTCACGTACACCCGGTCGGCGTGGCCGCGGGCATAGCCCATGAGCGAGAGATGCCCGGCGTGGAAATAACCCATGGTGGGCACCAGGGCGGTGGCCAGACCGGCGCAGCGGTCCTGCCAGCACTGCTCCTGGAATTCCCTGGGGTCGGTGACGATGCGCACGCAGCCTCCGGAACCTCGATACTGCCCGGGGGCCGTGGCTCGCGGGCATGGGACCCGAATGCGTACACCATCGCCGGACGGGTGTCCACACGGCCGCCCGGGCCGGACGTTGCCCCGGACCGGGGTTTGGGCTAGGTTCGGCCCATCCGCAGGAGCACCCATGCCGAAAGACACCCCCGCAACCACCCGCCGCATCCACCCGGTCCTGGCCCTGCTCCTGGGCGTGGCCGGCCTCGGGGTCATGGGCCTGGCCAGCGTCGAGTTCCTGAAGATGCTGGACGGGTTCGCCACCGACCCCTGGTCCGCCCTGCTGCCCCGGCTGGCCCTGGCCCTGGCCCTGTTCGGGGCGGGCTTCTGGGTCTTCGTGCGCGGCGCGGCCGCGTTCCTCAAGTCCTCTCCACCGGAAGGGTAGATTCCGTCGGCTCCCCAGCCCGCAGTGTGCGGCCACCGCAGACATCCTCCTCCGCCCCGGAGGGGAGGCCTGAAGGCGCCCGCTTTTCCCACCTCGGGGTCCGGTTCAGACGCCTGTGTTGCAAGCAATTCACAATGGGCTGGACATTCCTGTGCAGGGGGACATAAGATGTGCATGGTTTAATGGCGCGCGCACTACGGCCCAGGCGGCGCGGCGGGCAAGCCCGTCTCCCCGTCCGGGCCGTGCTTTGGCGGGCTCCCAAGGCATCTCCCATGAACGAGCACAACCCGGCGCTCACCGTCCCCCTGGCCGCCCTGGGCCGCTCCTGTATCGCCTTCATCAACGAACTGGGCGGGCTGTGCATCTTCACGGCCCAAGGGCTCCTGCACATCTTCACCCCGCCCATCCAGTTCCGCAAGATCATTGGCCAGGTCTCCTTCATCGGGGTGAAGAGCCTGTTCGTCATCATCCTGGTGTCCCTGTTCACCGGCATGGTGCTCGGCCTGCAGGGCTACTACACCCTGGTCAAGTTCGGGTCCGAGGGCCTGCTCGGCGCGGCCGTGGCCCTGTCCCTGATCCGCGAGCTGGGGCCGGTGCTCACCGCCATCATGGTCATCGGCCGGGCCGGGTCCTCCATGGCCGCGGAGATCGGCATCATGCGCATCTCCGAGCAGATCGACGCCCTGGACACCATGGACGTGAACCCGGTCCGCTACCTGGTGAGCCCCAAGCTGGCCGCGGCCTTTCTCTGCTTTCCCCTGCTCACCGCGCTCTACGACGTGGTGGGCATCCTGGGCGGCTACCTGACCGGCGTGGTCATGCTGGGCATCAACTCCGGCATCTACTTCGCGCGCATCGAGAGCTCGGTGGAGATGGTGGACGTGGCCGGGGGCTTCTACAAGTCCTTTGCCTTCGCCCTGGTGGTGGCGGCCATCAGCTGCTACCAGGGGTATTTCACCCACACCCGGCCCGGCGGGTTCGGGGCCAAGGGCGTGAGCCTGGCCACCACCTCGGCGGTGGTGCTGTCCTGCGTGGCGGTGCTGGTGGTGGACTACGTGATGACCTCCTTCCTCCTGTAGGCCGGCCATGGAAGCGACCGCCACCCTGCTTGCCCCCCCCGCGCCCCTCGCCCCCCCCTCTCCGACGGACGAGGCCGCGCCGCTCATCGAGTTCCGCAAGGTCTGCAAGGCGTTCGGGGACAAGGTGGTGCTCGACGAGGTGGACCTCACCATCCACGAGGGGCACATCACCTCCATCATCGGCAAGAGCGGGGTGGGCAAGAGCGTGCTGCTCAAGCACATCATCGGCCTGCTCAAGCCCGACCGCGGCGAAGTGCTGTTCCGGGGCCGCTCCCTGGCCGGCATGAACCGGGAGGAGCGCCGCGCGCTCAAGCGCGAGTTCGCCTACATGTTCCAGAACAACGCGCTCTTCGACTCGCTCACCATCTACGAGAACGTGGCACTGCCCCTCACCGAGCGCACCAAGCTGGGGGAGTCGGAGATCCACGAACTGGTCATGTCCAAACTCGCCGAACTGGAGATCGGCGACGTGGGCGACCGCTACCCCTCCCAGATCTCCGGGGGCATGCAGAAGCGGGTGGCCCTGGCCCGGGCGCTCATCACCGGGCCGCGCATCGTGCTCTTCGACGAGCCCACCACCGGCCTGGACCCCATCCGCAAGAACGCGGTGCTTTCCATGATCGCCCACTACCAGAAAAAATTCGGGTTCACCGCGATCCTGGTCTCCCACGACATCCCGGACGTGTTCTACAT